>JAEZKI010000521.1 GCA_023415525.1 Bacillota bacterium
TACCTATTGAGCGCTTTCAACTACCTAGAGAAGAAGCCATCAAGAGGATGGAAGAGGCAGGGGAACCCTACAAAGTAGAACTTATTCAAGATTTACCAGAAGGGGAGACCATTTCTTTTTACAAACAAGGGGAGTTTATAGACCTTTGTGCAGGCCCTCACTTAATGACAACCAAACCTGTAGAAGCCATTAAACTTTTATCCGTTGCAGGGGCTTACTGGAGAGGTAGCGAGAAAAATAAGATGCTTTCTCGTATTTATGCCACTGCTTTTTCTAAGAAGGCGGAGCTCACGGATTATCTCGAAAAGATAGAAGAAGCTAAAAGACGAGACCATCGTAAGTTAGGCAAAGAACTTGAACTTTTTGCATTACTTGATGAGGGACCAGGTTTTCCTTTTTTCCTGCCAAAAGGAATGGAATTAAAAAATACACTGATTAACTATTGGCGAGAAATTCACAAAAAAGCAGGTTATCAAGAAATTTCTACACCTATTATCCTCAATAAAGAACTTTGGCTTACCAGTGGACACTGGGAGCATTATCGTGAGAATATGTATACCACTGTTATTGATGAGGAAGACTATGCCATTAAGCCTATGAACTGCCCAGGAGGTATGTTGGTTTATAAAACAAAGATGCATTCTTACAAGGATCTTCCTATTCGTATGGGGGAATTAGGACTTGTTCATCGTCATGAGTTGTCAGGAGCCCTTCATGGCTTAATGCGTGTACGTAACTTCACCCAAGATGATGCTCATATTTTCATGCTACCTACACAGATTAAAGAGGAGATTAAAGGTGTTGTTCGACTCATTGATGAAGTTTACAAAGTATTTGGTTTTAAATACAGTATTGAACTATCTACGATGCCAGAAGATCATGTAGGGAAGGAAGAGGATTGGCAGGTAGCTACAAATGGCCTAAGAGAAGCTATTGAAGAAATGGGCTATACCTATGAGGTGAATGAAGGGGATGGTGCTTTCTATGGCCCTAAATTAGACTTTAAACTGGAAGATAGCATAGGAAGAACCTGGCAATGTGGAACCATTCAGCTAGACTTCCAATTGCCAGAGCGTTTTGAGTTAGAGTATGTAGGAGCAGATGGGGAGAAGCATCGCCCTGTTATGATTCACCGTGTGGTATTTGGTAGCATTGAACGTTTTATTGGGGTTATTACAGAGCATTTTGCAGGGGCTTTTCCAACATGGCTGGCTCCTGTTCAAGTGAAGGTCCTTCCTATTTCTGAAAAATACCACGACTATGCCCATCAAGTAAGTCTAGCATTGGAAGCTGCAGGCATTAAGGTTGAGACAGATGAAAGAGCTGAGAAGATAGGCTATAAGATTCGGGAAGCTAGAAATATGCGTATACCTTTTGTGGTGGTTGTAGGAGCACAAGAAGAAGCTGATGGTACCGTTAATGTACGTAGTAGAAAAGGGGAAGAAGGGGCTACATCATTAGAAGAGTTTATAACGCATGTGAAAGAAGAAATTGCAACACGCTACAATTATTTGTTAGAAGATAATAAATAAAATGAACAGTATAAAGAGATATTAATGAATAAGAGAAAATTACGGTTGACATAGGAAAAGGGATTGTATAAAATAATGACATTCATAGAGTTATAAAACGATGATGAGAGGAGTAACTTATAGTAACTTTTTCAGAGAGAAGATGCATGGCTGGGAGCATTTTTAAAGACTATAAGTGAAGACTAACTCGGAGTGATTGCAAAACAATTCGGTGACCCCGTTATCGTCAGCTAAGAAAGTGACTTTGAGCCATTAAGGTTAAAGTAACAAGGGTGGAACCGCGGGAATAATAACTCGTCCCTTTTTAAATAAGACAATTATTTAAAAAGGGGCGAGTTTTTATTTATTTTTAGGGGGCAATAGGCCTTTTAAGTCTGTTTAGCAAAAGGTTAGAAGTATAGAGACTTTAAATTTGAAAGGAGTAAAACAATGATTCAGATAACTTTAAAAGATGGTAGTAGAAAAGAATGTCCAAAGGGCATAACTGTTTTGGGTGTGGCAGAGGAATTAAGTAGTGGCCTAGCAAGAATGGCATGTGCAGGAAAAGTAAATGGTGAAATGGTAGACCTTCGTACAGAGCTTAATGAGGATTGTAATCTTGAGATTCTCACCTTTAATGATAAGGAAGGAAAATGGGCTTTCCGTCATACAGCCTCTCATATTTTAGCCCAAGCTGTTAAACGCCTTTATCCAGAAGTGAAGTTGGCTATAGGACCAGCTATTGAAGATGGTTTCTACTATGATTTTGATACAGATAAGCATTTTGTAGAAGCTGATTTTGAGAAAATTGAAGCTGAAATGAAAAAAATTGTGAAAGAAAAACTCCCTATTGAACGTTTTGAATTACCTCGTGATGAGGCAATTAGGCTGATGGAAGTAGCTGATGAGCCTTATAAAATTGAATTAATTAAGGAGCTTCCAGAGGGAGAAACCATTACCTTTTATAAACAAGGAGAATTTGTAGACCTTTGTGCGGGCCCACACCTTATGAGTACTAAGCCAGTGGAAGCTTTTAAAATTTTATCAGCAGCAGGGGCTTATTGGAAAGGCAATGAGAAGAACAAGATGTTAGCCCGTATTTATGCCACAGCCTTTTCTAAAAAAGCTGATTTAGTAGCTCATCTTGAGGCACTTGAAGAAGCTAAAAAACGTGATCATAATAAGCTAGGTCGTGAACTTAAACTTTTCACAACAGATGA
>JAEZKI010000528.1 GCA_023415525.1 Bacillota bacterium
GGCTTAGGGTTAGCCACCATTTCAAAGTACTTAAACGGTGGAAATGTATTGGAGGCCAATAAGATAGCCATTGAAAAAGCCATTGATGAATTAGACTTTCATGTCAATGAGTTTGCTAGAGGACTTAAGACAAATAAATCCAAGACCATTGGTGTAGTGATTCCTGAATTAAATAACATTTTCTGCACAAGTATTATTACCTGTATAGAGGATATCCTTCGTCAAAATGGCTATGGGATATTGGTTTGTGACTGTCGAACAGATGCAAAGCTAGAGTATGAGGCCACAGAATTTTTAATCAACAAAATGGTAGATGGTATTATAAATATGCCTGTGTCCAGTGATGGAAGTCATCTGCAATTGCCTCTTGCAAAGAACCTACCGGTTGTATTGATTGACCGAAAGATTGAGAGTTTGCCTGTGGATGCTGTAGTAGTAGATAATGTAGAAGCTTCTCAAAAGGCCATTGACCATCTTTTAGAACGAGGACATAGGGAAATAGGTATTATTTGTGGCCCCAAAGAGGTATTTACCTCTGGCGAAAGGTTACTAGGGTATAATCAAGCCTTTATAAAAAGAGGCATTTTACCAAAGCCTCAGCTTATCAGCTATGGTGATTATACAGTGGAAGGCGGGCATGCTGCTTTAAAGGAGCTACTTGAAAAGGCCCCTGAACTATCAGCGGTTTTTGTAACCAATTATGAGATGACCTTAGGTGCAATTATTGCTATTAACGAACTAGGAATTAAAATGCCTGAGCAAATTTCTTTAATTGGTTTTGACAACTTGCATTTAGCACAGGTGATTAAACCAAAGTTAACGATTATTTCACAACCCATTACTGGAATTGCTCAAAGTGCTGCACATATGATGTTAAAACGCCTATCTGGACAAGGAGCAACGCATGGAGAGACCATTAATTTACCCACAGAGCTATTACTAGGAGAGTCAGTACTTGCTAAAAATATATAGGGAGGCTATATATTTTTCAATCAAAACGAAACGTTTCGAGTAGAAGGAGGAAATATGGAAGATTATTTATTAGGAATAGACATAGGTACCTCAGCTTGTAAGCTGGCACTTTTTAAAACAAATGGAGAAGTAGTAGCTCAAAAGTCTGGAAGCTATAAGGTTTATTATCCTCAAAAAGGTTGGGCAGAGCAACAACCAGAGGAATGGTGGGAAGTAGTAGCGAGTACTTTACTGGCTTTAATAAAAGAAAATAATATAAATGCTACGAGCATAAAAGGGATTGGTGTAGATGGGCAAAGCTGGTCAGCTATTGCCCTAGATAGAGAAGGAAAGGTACTGTGTCCCACACCTATTTGGATGGATACAAGAGCCAACGCACTTTGTGAAGAACTAAAAAAAGAAATAAGCGAAGAAGAAATTTTTAAAGTATGTGGTAATCCTTTAGAGCCCAGTTATACTTTGCCTAAAATCCTATGGTATAAGAAGCATCGGCCAGAAGTTTATGAGAAAACACAATATATCTTACAATCCAATAGCTTTATCGTCTATAAGCTAACGGATAAGATTAGTCAGGATAAATCACAAGGCTATGGTTATCAGTGTTTTGATATGCATAACGGTACTTGGGACAAAGAGCTTTGTAGGGCCTTTGGCATAGAGGAACGCATACTTCCTCCTATTTATGATTGTCACCAGGTGGTGGGTTATGTGACCGAAGAAGCTGCCAAGGTAACAGGTTTACAAGCAGGTATCCCTGTTGTAGCTGGTGGATTAGATGCAGCCTGTGGCACTTTAGGTGCAGGAGTTATACATAATGGACAGACTCAAGAGCAAGGTGGGCAGGCTGGTGGAATGAGCATTTGTACAGATACTTACAGGGCAGATCAACGTCTCATCCTCTCTTATCATGTGGTTCCTAATTGCTGGCTCTTACAAGGAGGAACTGTAGGAGGAGGGGGCACTATTAAATGGTTTGAAGAACAGTTTGGTGAGGCTGAAAGACAGCTAGCTAAAGAAAAAGGAACCCATTCCTTTGAAGAAATGAGCACTGAAGCAGGGCAAATACAGCCAGGTGCAGAAGGCTTAGTCTTTTTACCCTATATGGCAGGTGAACGTTCACCTATTTGGAATCCTAAGGCAAAGGGTGTTTATTTTGGCTTAGATTTTTCCAAGACAAGAGCTCACCTTATTCGTGCCACCTTTGAGGGGGTTGCTTACTCCCTAAAGCATAATTTAGACATAGCTGAAAACACAGGAGCCAATGTAGAAGAGCTTCATGCCATGGGTGGTGCAGCCAATAGTTTAGTATGGACCCAGATTAAAGCGGATGTAACAGGTAAGAAGATTAGTGTTCCTGCTTCTGATACTGCTACGACTTTAGGGGCTGCCCTTTTAGCAGGTGTAGGCGTAGGGATATATAAGGACTTTGAGGAAGCTGTTAAACAAACAGTAGCTATAAAAAGAGTTCACTTACCTAATAAAGACCATAGTGAATGTTACAAACATTATTTCGAGATTTATAAAAAATTATATAGCCATTTAAAAGACTTAATGGAAGAGTTATAAAAGGAGGAAAGATCATGAAAGCAGCTGTATTATATGGTAATGAAGATATACGTTATGATGATTTTGAGACACCTTGTATCAAACCAGGGAGTGTAAAAGTAAAAATTCGTGCAACAGGTATTTGTGGTTCAGATGTACCTCGTGTTCTTCACAATGGCGCTCACTTTTATCCTGTTGTATTAGGCCATGAATTTGCAGGAGACATAGTAGAAATAGGTGAAGGTGTAACAGGCTTTGAGATAGGGGATCGTGTATCAGGAGCACCGCTACTTCCTTGTCTCAAATGTGAAGATTGTCAAAACGGGAATTATTCTCTTTGCAAACACTATAGCTTTATTGGCTCTAGAGAGCAAGGAAGCTTTGCGGAATATGTTGTAATGCCTGCTCTTAATGCTATTAAATTTTCAAAGACCATCCCTTATGAACAAGGAGCTATGTTTGAGCCTTCTACAGTAGCAATACATGGACTCGAATGTAATCAGTATAAAGGTGGAGAGTATGTAGCTGTTTTAGGTGGGGGAACCATTGGTCTTTTCACCATGCAATGGGCAAAAATATTTGGCAGTAAAAAAGTAGTTGTCTTTGATATTAATGAAGAACGTCTCGATTTGGCTAAGAGGTTAGGAGCAGATGAGACGATTAATACCTTAGAAGAAGGCTTTATGGAAAAAGCTAAGGCCCTCACTGAAGGCAAAGGCTATAAATATGTTTTCGAAACAGCAGGCAATACCGTAACCATGCAGATGGCTTTTGAAGTAGCTGGTAATAAGGCCCATGTTTGCTTTGTAGGAACCCCTACTAAGGATTTATGCTTTACGCCTAAACTTTTTGAGAATATGAATCGTAAGGAGTTTACTTTAACGGGTTCTTGGATGTCTTATAGTGCACCATTCCCAGGTAAGGAATGGGAATTAACGGCTCACTATTTTGCAACAGGCCAGCTTAAATTTGATGAGGGACTGATCTTTAAGAGATATTCTATGAAGGATGTCAAAGAAGCTTTTGAACTTTATAAGAATCCAAGCCAAGTAAAAGGAAAGGTTATGCTTCTCAATGATTAGGTGTAAAGGATGAGGTGGTAAAATGATTACAACGGTTACGCTCAATGTGGCTATTGATAAGTTATATACAGTTGAAGACTATAAGCCTTATGAAGTGATGCGTGTCAAAGAATGTACAGCTACAGCAGGTGGCAAAGGCCTAAATGTAACCAAAGTCATTAAGCTTTTGAATGAAAAAGTAGTTGCTACAGGTTTTGTAGGTGGTCATGCTGGCGAATGGGTACTTGAACGTTTAGATGAATTAGATATTTCCCATAGCTTTGTGAAGGTAAGTGGGGAGACAAGAACCTGTATCAATATTAAGGGGTTACAAACAGGTAAACATACAGAATTCTTGGAACCAGGTTTTGCTTTAACAGAAAAGGAAGAAGAGCAGTTTGTGGCCCACTATAAGGAACTTCTTCAAAAAAGTGAAGTGCTTACTATTTCAGGAAGTATTCCAAAGGGCATCAAACCAACGATTTACAATGAACTGGTCAAATTAGCTAAAGAAGAAGGCAAAAAGGTTATTGTGGATACAAGTGGGGCTTTGCTAAGTGAAGTGATTAAAAGTAAACCGACTTTAATTAAACCCAATAAGGATGAATTAGTGGCCCTTACTGAGAAAAAGCTAGAGAGTATGGAAGAAATAGCTGATATGGCCCAGCAATTACAAAAGACAGGCATTCCAATCGTAGCCATTTCTCTAGGAAAGGATGGCGTCTTGGTAGCTTGTGAGGAAGGTGTCTATCAAGGGATCCCCCCAAAAATAGAAGCCGTTAACACCGTTGGGTGTGGGGATTCCATGATTGCAGGGTTTGCTGTGGGCTTAGCCAAAAAAGAAGACATCGAAACCACTATAAGAAGAGCTGTAGCTGTTTCTGCAGCCAACGCTTTAACAACGGCTACAGGAAGCTTCATAGTAGAGGATTATAACAAGCTTTTAGAACAAGTCATTGTTAAAAAGGTTAGCGCTTAATAAAAAATTAGCCAGCTTTATGGCTTAAATAAAAAATAAAAGGAGAGATGAACATGAGTGAATTTATTAATCCAGCATTAGTCCCTAAACGTACCCTTTACACAGGTGAGAAAATCCCAGCTATAGGTATGGGAACTTTTGGTTCTGACCGTTTTACACCTGAACAAGTTTCAGATGCAGTAAGAGGTGCTATTCGCGCCGGCTACCGTCTTTTTGACTGCGCTGCAGTTTATGGGAATGAGCATTTGATTGGGGAGGTCTTTAAAGAAGCCTTGGATAGTGGCATTGTAAAAAGAGAAGAGCTATTTATTACTTCTAAGGTTTGGAATAATATGCATGGAGAGGGAGATGTTTTACTCTCATGTGCAAAGAGTTTAAAAGATCTTAAACTAGACTATATTGATTTATTCTTTGTACACTGGCCAGTACCTAACTATCATGCACCAGGTTGCTCTGTAGATTCACGCAGCAAAGATGCCAAACCTTATATTCATGAAAATTACATGAAGACCTGGCGTCAAATGGAACGTTTGGTAGATGCAGGCTTAGTAAGAAATATTGGAACTTCTAATATGACTATTCCAAAGCTAGAGCTTTTACTTAGAGACTGCCGTATTAAACCTATGGCCAATGAGATGGAGCTTCATCCTTGCTTCCAACAAGAAGAGCTTTATAACTACTGTGTAAACAATGGTATTCAACCTATCGGCTTTTGCCCTATTGGTTCACCTACTAGGCCAGACCGTGATATGACACCAGATGACCTCTGTGATATTGAACAACCTGTTGTTGTTGAGATTGCTAAAAAACATAATGTACATCCTGCTGTTATCTGCTTAAAATGGGCGGTTCAACGTGGACAGATTCCTATTCCTTTTTCTGTTCATGAAAAGGAGTACATAAGCAACTTAAGATGTACCATTGAGGACCCACTTACACCAGAAGAAATGGAAGCTATGAAAACAGTGGAAGGAAATAGTCGTTTAATTAAAGGTCAAGTATTCCTTTGGGAAGGTGCTAAGGACTGGACAGATTTATGGGACTTAGATGGAACTATTTCAAAATAGAGAGAGGGGATAAAAGATGTTAAAAGGTATACCGAGTATTTTAACACCAGAGCTTTTAAAGGTATTAATGGAAATGGGACATGGCGATGAGTTGGTTATTGCAGATGGGAACTATCCTCGTTTTGGACATCCTGAGCGTGTCATTCGTTGTGATGGACATGGGGTGCCAGAACTTTTAGATGCTATTTTAAAATTTATGCCACTGGACCCTTATGTAGAAAACCCTGTAATTTTAATGGAAGTTTTACCAAATGATCCTGTTGTCCCTGTGATTTGGGATACTTATAAAGAGCTTATTAACAAACACGGAGGAGATAGCACAAAGGTTTTACCTATTAATAAATATACCTTTTATGAAAGAGCTGCAAAAGCCTATGCTGTTGTAACCACTAGTGAAGCAGCATTATACGCCAATATTATCCTAAAAAAGGGTGTGGTAATAGAATGAACTACACATTAGCCAATGACTACTTATCAGCAGAGTTTAAAAGCTTTGGAGCAGAGCTTATCAGCCTAAGGGATAAAAAGGGTACAGAGTACATATGGAATGGCGATGCTAGGTACTGGAAACGTCATACCCCTATTTTATTCCCCATTGTAGGTAAGATTTTAAAGGATGAATATGAACTAGAAGGAAAGACTTATAAAATGCCTGCTCACGGCTTTGCTAGAGACTTAGAGTTTGAAGTAGAAAGACAGACAGAGGAAGCCATAACCTTTGTTTTAAAAAGCTCATTAGGTACTCAAGCTTTCTACCCTTATGCTTTTTGTCTTAAAATTCACTATACCTTAGAAGGAAGACGATTGGGAATAGCCTATGAGGTTCAAAACCAAGATACATGCCCTATGGCCTTTAAGATAGGGGCTCATCCTGCTTTTAAATGGCCACGCTTTCATGATGAAAAAATGGAAGACTATGAATTGGTATGGGAACAAGAAGAAGCAGAGGCAGTCCAACTTCTTATTAATAAAGAAGTGTATTTAACCAAGGAAGAAAAACCTTTTAAGGGATCACACATCCCTCTTAGTAAGGCGCTCTTTGAAAAGGAAGGCGTGCTTATTTGGAGAAATTATAAGAGCCAGGCCCTGTCATTGGTTTCTAAAAAGCATCTCGAAAAATTAACAGTGGACTTCAAAGGCTTTCCTTTCTTAGGCGTGTGGAGTCCAACGGACGAGGGACCTTTCGTTTGTATTGAACCTTGGCATGGTCATGCAGATTATTTAGAGGATAGTCTTTGTCTCATGGAAAAAAGTGATGTACTCACACTACAAGCTGGTCAAAGCTTTAAGTGTGAGCATGGGATGACGATTTCCTAGGTGGTTTCCCGACAAATGAGCTTACCGGGAATTAAGATTTCCTCAGGGATTAGGGTCCCTTTAATAACTTGCTTTAAGAAAAGAAAGGCCAGCTGAGCAATACTACGTTGTTCAATACAGATAGTAGTAAGAGCAGGAATAGCTGTTTTGCTTTGGTCGATATTATCGATACCTATGATTTTTACATCTTCAGGGACACGAAGTCCTGCTGTAATGACGGCTTTCATGGCCCCTAGAGCCATCATATCATTGGCAGCTGCTATACCATCAAAAGGAAGGTTCTTTTCTAGGAGGTAGGTAGTAGCCTGATAGCCACTCTTAAAGCTCCAATCACCAGAAAGAACATACTGGGATTCATAGGTTAAGCCGTTTACAAGCAAGGCTCTTCGGTAGCCCTCTATACGATTGGTGGTACTAATATAGCCAGAAAGCCCAGTAATATGCACAATCTTTTGACAGCCTCTCTCAATGAGATGTTGGGTAGCTGTATAACTACAATTAATATCATCATTATTGATGCAGGCAAAAGAAGAGGATTGATTAGAAACAACAATAGAAGGAATATGCTTTTGTTTGGCTAATTCCAAGAAGCTGGCATCAATATCACCTACCCATATAATCCCTTGAATAGAAGAAGGGTTAGCTAAAAAGGCAGGAAGCATGGAGGAGGGACTCACCTTTGTAAAGATAAGGTCGAGACCCTCCTCTTTACAATAGGTCTCTAAATAATTACAAATTTCCATATGATAAGGTTGGGCCACTTCTTCCGAAGGAGAGGCAGGAAGAATATAAGCGATGGTACGTGTTTCACGAGAAGCAGTAGGGAGGAGGACCTTGTTCCCTGCCCCAGGCAGTTTTTGGATATAACCTTCTTCGGCTAAAAGGGCAAGAGCCTTTCGAAGAGTAGGCCGTTCAACTTTATAATGTTCACTCAGTAATCTTTCAGCAGGCAGAAAATCTCCTTCTTTATAATGATTTTCTAATATTTCTTTTTTTAAATCTTCAAAGATTTGTTTATAAAGAGGCAAAGTAGAGGGGGTATCTTTCATCATTTAGGACTCCTTTATGGGTGATATTCATCTTTTTTGATTATACACAAGACATAAGTTATATGCCATATTAAAATAAAGAGGTAAAGTTTTAAAATAAATTGGTATATATAATATATACCAATTATATGTGAAAATAGCAACTATTTAATTAAAAAATATAGGATAAATGTTGAAAAATACCGTTAAATATAAAAAATACTTTATAAATATTGACAAATATAAAGAAAAAGATTAGATTAGAGTTAAGGTAATACTTATACTTATTGGTATAGTTAAATATATACCAATATTTCTTTTAGGTAGAAAAGGGTATAGGTATTTCAAAAGGAATTAGGTGTTAGTTATTAAATCAATTAAAAGGAGGAAAAACAATGAGTAATGGATTTCGTTTAAATGGGAGACTTCCTAAAATAGGTATTCGTCCTATTATTGATGGGAGAAGAAGAGGCGTAAGAGAGTCTTTAGAAGAAAAGACGATGAATATGGCTAAGTCTTTAGCAGAATTTTTGGGTAAGAATCTTAGACATGTCAGTGG
>JAEZKI010000538.1 GCA_023415525.1 Bacillota bacterium
AAAGTGAGGGTTAATTTGGGTTTGAAGTGCATAGAGCTCTGCTTTACGCTTAAGTTTATTTTTCTCATGAATATCTTGCATTAATTTCTTTAAGTCTAAAATCATCTCATTAAACTTCTCGTACAGAATTTTTATCTCTGTAGCATTTTGTCTCACCTTAATTGTTTTGAGATTGCCTGTACTTATTTCCGTCATATGATGCACCAGTTGGGATATAGGTTTCATAAATCGTGCTGTAATATATAAAGTGAGGGCAGAAGCTACTAAAATACCTAGTATTACAATAAAAAACGAAAATCTACGTATACTTTCAGAAGCCCTCGTTAGATTATCTAGTGGATTATAAACAACTATCCGAAGCCCTGACTGATTAAGAGGATTAACTGAAACAAGATACTTTTCCCCTAAAATAGAGCACACTTCATTAATGGATCCCTTTTCTTTATATAACTTATCCTGCTTAAGGATATTTTGTACGACATCCTTCGTACTTCCTTTTATACTCCCCACTTCTTCTTCAGCATCTACCAAAAAAGCCCCTGCCCCTTCTCCTAGATCAATATTCTTTAGGATAGAATTAATATTGTTTATATCTAAGCTTACTAAAATGTAATATTCTCTCCCTTGTACTTCATTGGGATGATAAATACTTTTTATGATGGATAAGGTAGATTTGCCATACTTATTCTTTGTAATAATAGGAATCATCCTAGCATTTAAATAGATTTCTTCAATGGTATAGTATTGACAAATTTTATTAAGCACCTCTTCATCATACATTCCAAACATAGACACGATATTACTTCCGTCACTGACAATGTTAATGTCATCTATATCATTTCTTTTTACTACAGTTTGAAAGAGTACCTTTTTTATATTATCCTTTGTTTCCTCCGATTGAACCGTGTTAAAGTAGCCTCCGTAATACTTTATGCTGGATTGACTGGCTAGTGAATTGGTTTGTCGAATAAACTCATCACAATAGAGTTCAATATTTTTACAAATTTGCTCAACAAGCTGTTGATTATATGAAGTACTTACTTCTAGAATTCCTCTATAAGCAATGTAGTAATTCGTCACACTTAAAAGAGAAAGTAACATACTAATAATACCTATTAAGGCTACTAATAATTGTGTCTTTAAAGACCTTGTTTTTTGTAAAAAAACATCTTTCATCTCCTTTAGCCTCCAATTAACTCTCTTTATTTTCCCTGATGTATCACCTAATGCGTCCATTTAAAATTTATACTTCATCTTTTTTCTTAAGTGCATCGCGTTTAAATTGCTTTGGTGTCTGTCCTGTATACTTTTTATAGGTTCTTATAAAGTGTGTCGTATCATAAAACCCTAATAAACGTGCTAAATAGTCACAAGTAGGGGAATCTATCGTTAAAAGCCTTGAGGCCTCCTCTACTTTTAACATCATAATATATTGGGTAGGAGGGACACCTATTGCCTTAGAAAAACTTTTTGTAAAATAAGAAACACTGCAATGGACATGTTGAGCTAAGTCTGCAATACGAATGGAGGTATGCAAACGTTCCTTTATATAGTTTAGGCTCTTCTCTATATGCGTAGGATAGCTTACCAGATCCTGAGAATGTTTTTGACATACTTCCATCGTCTTACAAATTAGCCCATAGAGTAAAATAGACTGTTCAAATCTATTAGCAGAATGGTTTGCTTTTAGCTGGTTTAATAAAACAATTATTTCTTTTTTTAAAAGCTCTGTTTCAGGCCCTCGAAGCACATGCCCCACCTTGTTTAATATTCTATTAACAAGCTGACTACTATTACTTCCATAAAACTCCACCCATAAAAGCTCTAATCTGTCCATATCATTACTTTTGTAAATATGTGGCTCTCTCGTTCCTAATAGAAATAAATCCCCCTTACTCAACTTATACTCTTTATTACCCACTATAAGGAGTCCACTTCCTTGGCAAACATAGTGAAATACAGAATAGTCATAACTACTATCACGCATCATTTTGAAGCCTTCACTCACTCGTCCATATCCTCCACGATTTACTCGGTAAAGGTAGGATTCTGGAATATAATCTCCTTCACTTTCATAATAAAAGGGTTGATCCAAATCAAAGTTTTTTAGCATTTTAATATCCTTCCCACGATCAAAAACAAATTTATACTATAAGTTGACTTTATTATACATATAATACTATATTTTTCTGATTTATACTCATTATAGCATGCATTAAAAAATTATAATATAAAGGTAGGGATTTATATGACCTCTAAAGAAAGAGTACGTAGAGCTATACAGCATCAAAAACCAGATCGTATACCAGCAGCTTTTGAAGCTGTGGAGCCTGTAGTAGAAAAACTTATGAAGCACTATGGTTATACCGATAGGGAGCAGTTATTTGAGCACTATAATATTGATACCCGTTATGTATTTCCCAAATACAGAGGTCCTAAACTTAAAGAATATACGGATTCACAGGGGCGCCAAGTAAAACAATCTTTCTGGGGATATGAAGAAACCTTCACCGTATTGGATGGTGATACATATGGCACGACCACTTTCTTTCCTCTGGACCACGTTGAAACGATTGAAGATGTGGAGGCCTTTAACTGGCCTCGTGTAGATTGGTTTGATTACGAAGACCTTAAAGAACAATGCAAAGCCCATAAAGATAAAGCCATTGTTGTTGGCCATGAAGGGCCTTTTCAAATCGTAACCTATCTTATGGGTATGGAAAAATTCTTTATGCTCATGATAGATGAACCGGAAGTGGCTCAAAGAATACTGGATAAAATGGTAGAATTTGAGTTGAGCTATTATGAAAAAATCTTTCAAGCTGGAGAGGGGCAAATTGATATCTTAAGGCCACATGATGATTATGGTACACAAATTTCTCTTTTGTTTAGCGTGGATATGTGGCGTGAATTTTTTGAAGAAAATACTAAAAAACTTGTTAACCTAGCCCATAAGTACAATGCCTTTTATCAACAACACTCTTGTGGGGCTGTACAGCCTATTATCCCCCTACTCATTAAATGTGGTGTGGATATACTGGAACCCCTTCAAAAGGTTAAAGGCTTAGAACCTGAAGCACTAAGTGAAAAATTTGGTGGCCAAATCACTTTTCATGGTGGTATTGATACTCAAGGCCTCTTACCCTTCGGTACGCCTGATGAAGTGAAAGCTGAAGTCCGTAAATATAGGGATGTGTTCCATCAAAATGGGGGCTATATCCTTATGGCAAGCCAAGCCTTTGAATCAGATGTACCTATTCAGAATATCGAGGCGGTGTATAGTGTGGACCGTTGTACCCATGCTTAAAAATCTCACTTTAATCTTAAAATCGATTATTTTGGCGATAGTAAAGGGGGGATACCCCTTGATTTTTCTTAAAAAATCGTGAGAAGTAAAACTCATCTTTAAAACCTAATTGGTAAGCAATTTCTTTAATACTTAGGGTACTACAAAGTAAGAGCTCCTTTCCCTTTTCCATTACTTGTTTTTGTAAATAATATTTTGGGGTAAAACCCATGTCTCTTTTAAATTTCTTAGTAAGTGAACTTGGTGTAAAATGTATGACGTCAGCAAGTTGCTGAGGAGTAAGAGATATTTGGCAATGATTTCTAATATACTCCAATAAAGGTTGATACTGAGCAATAGCCTGTAACTGAGGAGGGGGTAAAGCAATGTGTTCTGAATCAAATAATGTCAGCCCTTTTAAGAAAGATGCCTTAAAATCAAGTATTTCTATTAAGTTCGTACTGGTTGCTTGCTTGATTAACTGATCTAATTCTTTTTTATCAAAGGGTATACTCTTGCATGCCTTTAATTTTTCAAAAAAATCCATTCCTCCTAAATATTCTAATCTAAAATGAATATAAAATTTTTCAACTTCTGTTTCACAATAATAATCATAAGTTGTGTGACAAGGAATAAGATACATATTCCCTTCCGTTAGAGAAACAACCCCTTGTGGGCCTCGGATAAAACCCTCACCCTTTACTACAAAATAAATGCGATTAAAAGGTGAGGTGACTGCTGGATAATTCCAGTTACTATCCCCTTTTAAATAACCATGTTCCAAAATATGCAGATTAAGACTATTACTTAATAATTGTAAATATGGAAATTTTTCATTATGCATGCTAAAAAGTCCATCTCCTATCCTTTATTATCTATGGCTTTATTATATATATGATTTAGAATAAAGTATATATTTAAAATTCATTTTTAGATAGGAGGATTATTAAAATGTCTTATAAACACGGCTTAGCAGCTATTCATTTAGAAATGAGTGATCGCGTACCTCGTACAGAATTCTCTGCAAATTTTCACTGGGATTTAGTCAATAAAGTAACAGGTAGGTCGGTAACAGCTCATAGCCAAGAAGCTTTACAGCAAGAAGCCTCTAATGCTTTTGTAAAAGCTTGGAACTATGATTTTTTCTGGAACATTCTAACCAATAATGAGATTTTTGGGGAATTTAAAACCAGTATGGGACATGCGCGTTATGCTGCTGAAGGAACGGATTTTAATAATCAAATTTTTTGTCCCTTTGAAGAACCCGAGGATGTCATTGATTTTGACCCTATGGAACAATATGGTATAAGGGATAAGCATAAGATTATTCAAGATTACAATGCGAACTATGACCTAATGGTCAGTCACTATCCAGAATGTGTGAACATGACAGGTATTTATGTTTCATGTATGTCTGGTCTTATTGAAATCTTGGGGTGGGATATGCTTCTTATGGCTGCAGGTATTGATAGCAAGGGATTTGGTGAAATGACTAATCGCTATACTCGATGGATTAGTCAATATTTTGAAGGATTGGCAGAATCCAAAAGTCCTATTGTAATGGTTCATGACGATATTGTTTGGACT
>JAEZKI010000008.1 GCA_023415525.1 Bacillota bacterium
AGATAGAACTGCACTTTTGCAATCACTAGAACAAGTACATCATAATTCATTGATTGATCTATTAAAAGTTAGATTCTTTAATATAGATGAAAATACAGGTATACTGATATCATCTACTGTTATAGGAAGAATATTTAGAAATAGTTCAGCGCTTAGATTTGTAGGAAAGATTCATGAAGAGATAAAAAAAGGGAGTAAGATGTTAGGTGTAGGTATGTTAGAGGATTTACAAATCTATCATACAGGTTATTCAAAGGATAGAATAGCAGATAAGTGTGAGCGTAATTTAGCCTTATTAAGGGAAGCCTATAAAAAAGGGGAAATAGACCATCATCTTTATTTTTACTTGTGTAGGGAAAATTTTTTATGTGGAAATGATGAAGAAGCAGATAAGTTTTGTAAATTGTTTTTAGCACAAGATAATATAGATAAAGTGATAGGTCATGCCAATGTATTGGCTAGTATTTATGAATATAACATCAAATTGAAGCTAAAATTAAATAGCAAATACACCATAAAAGAGGCAAAGCAAGCTATAGATGAAGCTTTAGAAAAATATCCACAACTTCCTGTACATCATTATCTAGAGGGGTGCTACTATGCTAAATTTGATAGTTTAAGAGCACTGGAAAGTTTTGAAAAAGCTCAAGCGCTTCAAGAAAAGTATAGTTCAGATTATATAAATAATTTTGATGCCTATCAGTATGATAACTTCTATCAAATAGCGAGCATCTACGAGAATATGCAGAAGCATGATGAGGCTTTAGCTTATGTTATTTTAGCACTTCGGAGTAAACCTTTAGAGAGTAGAGGCTTTAGTTTACTTCTAGGACTCTTAAATGGTGAAAATATCGTGAATTCTATTATTGTATTAAAGAAGATTTATAATATACAAGATGAAGGTCATGTCAAATTTTTAGCACATCAATTAATGACAACTAGGGCAAAAGAGTTGTTTTTACACTTTGCTATTCGTTACAATCAGAACTTCAATGGGCAAGATGAAACCACCTATATGGCCATGCTTCTTTCTAATCAAGTAGATAATATGGTAGGTACAGCAGTACAAGCCTATTTAAATGGTGGTAGAGTAGAGGATCAATATTTTATTGCATTAGGAATTATATATGGTAAACGTAAGGATTTATTTGATCAATATAAGCATTGTTTAGATAAAAACGATGCAATGATTGTAAATAGATATGTAAGTGGAGAGGCATTACTGCAACCTACAGAGCATGAGCTAAGAGCATGGATTCAACTGTATGACCACTTGTTCTGGTGTTTAGAAGAAAAAGAGTTAGAGGCTTTTGAAGCTATTTTAACATATAAGACAATAGATATTATAAGAGTTATGTTAGAAAAAGCTTTAGCAACCCGAGATTATTATTATATTTTAGAACGAGTTGCAAGTATGAGAATATTTACTCAAGAACCTAGTGTTCAGGTAGAGTTAGATCGAATGAGAGCAATAAGTTATTTTTATACAGGAGATTATGAAAAAAGTATAGAAGCATTTAGCGCCCTAATGCATAGTCATAAGATAGATATTGATATCAAAGTAGTCAATTGCCTTCAGGTATTAAATCATTTAGTAATAGAGAAGTCTTATAAAGAAAAAGCAAAAGAGCTATATGGCATATATAAAAGAGCTATTTATGGAAGCATGCTTATAGCAGGTATGCTGACTGCAAATAAAGTGGAGGAATCAGTAGTTTTAGAAGAAGAGATAGATATTACCAAGCTGTCTGTTAGTGAATTAGAAGAATATCTAAAGGATGAGCAAGGTATGTTGCCAGAATTTTATTTGAGGACACTTTCTGCCTTAATAGAAGCTTACTTAAAAGAGGGCTTGGATAGAAAAGCAATAGACCTTCTTGTAGTACTTATTAAGAATAAATTTGATGTAGAATTAATGCTAGTTAAGCTAGCAGAAGCTTTAAACCGTGTAGGTAGTACTGAGCTTGCCTATTACTGCCATAAAAGAGCATTCGAATTAAATAGGGCATATGCTCAGGTAGCCCTTAGAGGCAGTGGCAATGTAAATCAAGAATATCTATATGAAGAGGTAGATACATTTACGCAAGAATTGTGTCCGTTGTGTGGTGAGACAACAAGGCTAGAGAGCGTATATAGTAGTTTAGGAAATCTAGAGTTTGTAAAAACTTATCCTGTTATTAAGAAGTGGCGTTACTGCGTGAAATGTGACCATCGTTTTCAAGAGAATATTCCTAAAGCTGTTCAAACAGAAAAATCAGCAGTTGCGTCTAAAGGTTCAATACAAAATATTTTATCAGGTCAAATGCTCATGCAAAAAATAAGAAACTATAAAAAACAAGGGAATTTGTTGGTTATAGGAAGAAATATTCCAGAATTACAGTTACTTGCAGAAGAATATGGCTATGCTGCAGAGCTGTTAGAGACCATAGAAACTGCAAAAGAGGATTTGGTGGATAAGCGTTATGATATCATTATTCTCATTCGTGAAATTGAAAAGAGTAAGGCACCAAAAGAAGTAATGAGTAAGATTGATGAAATGCTTAGTGAAGAGGGGATACTCTGTATAAAAACTCCTAATTTTAGAAGCGCCTATGCAAGAATACAGAAGGATAAGTGTATAGAAAATACGAACCCTTCGCTATATAACTACTTTTCTAGACAATCGCTTGAGAGAATGCTTCAGCATGTCAATATGACCATCTTAGACTATGAGGCTTGTAATGATTTACCTGGATATATGATTTCGATAGCTACCAAATAGCAAAGTCAGGTAAAACTTGGATAAAAATTGAGACTTAAATAGTACAGCCTAACTAAATGTTTGCCAATGTATAGCCGATATAATTAATATCAATAGAGTAAATGGAAAAGTAGAGGTGAGTATAATGGCTTCAAATACAATAAGGTTTAGCGGGATGGCATCAGGATTAGATACAGAGAGTATGGTAAAGGCCATGGTAGCTAGATATCAAACAAAGGTAGATAATAAAAAGAAAGAGCAGACTTTACTTGAATGGAAAAAAGATGCTTATAAAGCCATGAATACAAAGTTTTATAGTTTTTACACAAGCTCAGCTAGTTCAGCAAGGTTACAGAGTACTTTTTTAAAAAGAGAATTAACTAGTTCTGATACGAGCAAGGTTTCTGTTAAATCAACAGGGTCTGCACCAGAAGGGACGCACACTATAAATGAGGTGACACAACTAGCTAAATCAGCAACTTTAGAGACACATTCTATTGGGAAAGTATTAACGGATGCTATAAGTGGAGATTCCATAACCTCTTTAAGTAAACTTTCAGAGATAGGTTTAGAGGAAAATATCACTATTAAATTAAGTGATGGTTTAAATACGACAGAGCTTGAAGTAAATAAAGACTGGACATTAGAAGATTTAAGTGATGAGATTGACATCGCAGCACAACGAGATGGTCTTAATATTAGAACGAGCTATGATGAAGCAGACAAGAAATTCAATATCTTGTCTACAACAGGAAATGCCCAGAATATAAGCATTTCAGCAGCAGATAGTCAAGATGATGAAGCCCTACGAAAAATAGGTTTAAAGACAACTCATATTACGGGAAAGACTAAACTTTCAGAACTAGGTATTACATCAGAGTATACTCTAGGTATTACTACAGGCGGTAAAGAAGCTGAACTTATTATTAAGGCGGATATGACTTTAGCGGAGTTCGCAGCAGAAGTACAGCAAATAGCACCTACTACGAGTGTGAGTTTTGACCAAAATGCTGGAGCCTTATTTATTTCTAGTAAAAAAACAGGAACAAGCCAAGAAATTTCTATACGAGTTAAAAATGGAGATTCGGAGATAGGGTCTGTTTTGGGTAAGCTGGGAATAGGAAGTAAGACAAATAACGTCAAGCTATCAGATACAGAACTAGATGCAGGTACAAAATTAAGCACACTAGGTGTTGTAGATGGAGATAAATTGATTTTAAGTGACGGACTTAGGAAATTTAATATTGAAATTAAAGGGGACAACACGGTACAAGATATTTTAGATATGGTAAATACACAGATCCCCAATGTAAAAGCAAGTTGGGATGGAAAGAACTTTACATTTACTAATACAAATATGGGGACCAATCAGCCTGTTTCGATGAACATCACAGATTCAAGTGGAGTGGATAAAGGACTTTTGACAACAGGGACTGTAAGTAGCTCATCTAGTATATCTGCTCAAGGAAGCAATGCTCACTATAAATACAACGGCATAGATATGCAATCTGAATCTAATACAGCTACTGTAAATGGTTTGGAGCTTACCTTTAATAGCACCACAAGTGAAGCTGTTACCATTACTTCTACTGCTAATACAGATGAAGCTCTCAAGTTCATTAAGGATTTTGTAGATAAATATAACAGTCTAATAACTGAGGCTAATGAAAAGCGTAATGCAGACAGTGCCGGCACACTTAAACCTCTTACAAGCGAAGAAAAAGAGGCTATGAGTGAGAGCGATATAAAAGAGTGGGAAAAGAAAATTAAGGATAGTTTATTAAGAAGAGATGATACCCTTACAGATACCCTTTCTGATATGCGTAGTGCTTTAGCAAGTGTGGTTGAGGGAGGGAAGTATAAGAGTTTAGCAAGTATAGGT
>JAEZKI010000010.1 GCA_023415525.1 Bacillota bacterium
ATGGCTACTTCTGATCATAAGCAAATTGAGATTAAACCAGGCGATGTTATCGTCCTAAGTTCCACACCTATTCCAGGTAATGAAAAAACAGTTTCTAAGGTAGTGAATGAACTGGCTAAAAAAGGGGCTAAAGTGATTCGTGAAGATACTCATGTATCGGGTCATGCAGCACAAGAAGAATTAAAACTCTTACATGCCCTTGTTAAACCTAAATTTTTTATTCCTGTTCATGGGGAATATCGTCATTTACAAAAGCATGCCGAGTTAGCCATGGAATTGGGGATGAAGCGCAGCAATATTCAAATCCTTTCTACTGGTGAGGTAGCCGAGCTTACATTTGATAGTTGCAAAGTAGCTGGAAATGTCCCTTCTGGTCAAGTTTTAGTAGATGGTTTAGGCGTTGGAGATGTGGGGAATATTGTCCTTCGGGATCGTAAACACCTGTCACAAGATGGCCTTCTTATTGTGGTAATGACATTAGAGAGAGAATCAGGTTTTGTTGTAGCAGGTCCAGATATTATTTCTCGTGGTTTTGTCTATGTTAGAGAGGCAGAAAACTTAATGGAGGAGGCCAAATCAGTTGTACGTAAATCTTTAGATCGTTGTGAACAAAAACATATTGTAGAATGGTCTCAAATTAAAACAATGGTTAAAGATGATTTACGTGAATTTGTATGGCAAAAGACAAAACGTAGTCCTATGATTCTTCCTATTATCATGGAAGTTTAGATTAAGAACAGTTACTTATAATAAGCCTAAAATAATAAACAGGTCATCCCTTGGAAAGGGGATGACCTGTTTATTATTTTAAGAGTTCTTTATAGAGTTTTTTTATGGCCTTTTTTTCAATGCGAGAGACATAGGAACGAGAAATCCCCATTTCTTCAGCGATTTCACGTTGGGTTTTTTCTTCTTCATTATTAAGACCATAACGTAGTTCAAGTATTTTTTTCTCACGGGGCTTTAATAAGTGCTTAATTTGATGATAGAGTTTTTTGATCTCAATGCCAAAATCCACTTGGTCAAAAATGGTATCACTTTCTATACATAAAATGTCAAGGAGGCTAATCTCATTGCCTTCTTTATCCACTCCTATAGGTGCATGAAGAGAAGTCTCATAGCGTTGCTTACGTGAGGAGCGAATACTCATTAAAATTTCATTTGCTATAGTCTCCATCTGGAAACATTTTTTGTAGGCGTTCAGTAGATTTTGGTCCAAAAAAATGGAGGGTGGCATTATCTCCATCCCATTCAATCTTTTCAAGAAGTAGGGATAGGTACTGCTGCTTTTGACAAGGGGTAAGGGGAGAAAGGAGGGTATCAAAATGAAGGAACTGTTCTTTTAGCTGGACGAAGTCTTCTTCTTTTAATGTATTACAGACAGAGAGAGAGGAGAGGCCTTTTAATTGCCCTTCAATCTCTTTGTTATCTGCTTCTAAGGTACTTATTTTTTCAATAAGATGAGGAATAATAGAAGGTTCACTCATTTGACTGAGCGTAGTAATAAGATTGCTTATAGCCTTTTTATTGTTTTCTAAATGCTTATGGAGGATATCCTCTTGCAAAGTATATTCTTCTTTTTTTAGTCCTATTTTTTTTTCTGCTAGAGTGAGCTCTTGGGCAAGTTCAGGAGTGGTAAAACAAGTCGCATGTAGCGTCTCCATAATTAAGTGGTCTAAAAGAAGACCATTAGCATTGTGGATAGAGCAGAGTTGACCTTTAGATTTTTCTTTTTTTTCACAAATATAATAAAAGCTTTTTTCACCCTTTTTATTAACGCGTCCTAGCTTAGGGCGTAAGTAGCTCCCACAATTTTTGCAAATAAGAAGACCTGAAAGAAGGGCTTCAGAACTTTTTACCTTTCGATACATCTTTGAGCTATTTTGTTCTAAAAGGAATTGAACCCGTAGCCAGTCTGAACTGCTAATCACGCCCTTATGGGTTCCTACAGCAATAACCCACTCTGACTTATCCTTATAACGATGAACCTTTTTATCCCCTTTTACTTGTTCAGTACGATTATAAGGCATAATTCCATTGCTTCCGTTATATTTTTCAAGTGCATTATAAACTTGACATCCTTGTTCAATAAAATAGTTATAGAGGGTAAGGTCTGCTATGGCATACACAGGATTGCTTAAAATACTTCTAATGGCAAAGCGGGAATAATTATTTCCATTTTTTGTGTAAATATGATGGGTGAGTAAATAGGACTCGATGTGTGAGAGACTATGCCATTCCAAGTACTTAGCATATAGAAACTGAACGATGGACACTTCTTCAGGGAGAGGAGAGAGTTTATAGCATTTTCTTTCTTTACCTTGAAAATCAATCATTGAAACTTCTTCTGAACTATAGCCTAAAGGGACCACACCCCCTAGCCAACGTCCTGTTTTAGCCAGCTCTAGCATATTGTCTCGGATACGCTCAGCAATAACTGAACGTTCAAAATCACTAAAGACAGAGGCAATGAACATCATTAATTTAGCCATTGGTCCTGAATCCCCAAAGTTTTGAGAGGTGGCAATAAATTTAACTTGATAACGATTAAACTTTTCAATGAGGGCAGCGAAGTCTGTGATACTTCGACTAATACGATCCAGTTTATAGCAGACTACTAAATCTATTTCCCCAGTTTCTACTAGCTTCATTAGTTTTTTAAAACTTGGACGATCTGTATTACCACCAGAAAAACCTTCGTCTTCTAAAATAATGAGCTTTTCAGGATCATAGTCATTGGGATAGTGAGTTTCTAGATAATTTTGACACATACGGACTTGGTTTTCAACAGAGTCTCCTTTGCCTGTAAATTTACTTTTTCGAGAATAAATAGCCACTCGCATGGTATTCCTCCTTTCTAAGTTGAAATAATAAAAAGAATGCGAGCTCAAAAAGAATGGATGACTATTCTTAATGTCTTTTAGGGATAGGACAAATATACAGTGGCATAAAATTTGTTAGACCACCTTATAAAGGATAAGCGACATGAAAATAAGTATAAATTCTCCTAGTAGCCCTAAGCAAAAAGAAGCATTACAAAATCGGATAAATAGGTTGTATGGCTATCTGATAGTGGAAGCCATTAATAAAATGGAATTAACAAGCCAGGATAGGATAAAACTTTATGAAGCTATTAAGGAGGAGGTCAAACGTTATAAATCATTTTAGTGGAGTTGGTGTATTATGATGTTCAAATTCTTTTAAGAAGGGCTACTTTATTTGTATTAAGTAGGGGACTATAAAATTACTTCTTAAGTGTTAAAAAGCGAGAACAATAAAGGAGCTTATTAATGACGACTCTACAATAAATTATAGAATGATTTACATTTATAGTAAAAGATTTAAAAAATCACTATAATTATGTTGAAATAATTTTTCATAAAATGTATAATTTTCTAAATAAACCTATGTAATATTTAGGAAAGTATTTACTTTTAAATAATTAAGGAGGTAATGGTTATGGATTATTATTTAGGAGGGATTATTCTTCTACCTTACAATTTTTCGCTAATGTATTGGATGCCGTGTGAAGGTCAAATTCTTCAAGTGGCACAAAATCAAGCTCTTTTCTCGTTAATCGGATACAATTATGGTGGCAATGGAACGACAACCTTTGCTTTGCCAGATCTCAGAAATGCTTCACCTCTACCAGGTATGAGATATTGTATAGCAACTCAAGGTTATTATCCACCTAGAAGCTAGTTGTTGGGAATATTTAAACCCCTTAAGAGATAATTATTTTCCATTCGATGTTCATTATTTAAGTCATACGATTTAACAAAAATATAAATTTTAGGAGGTAGGATGATGGATTATTTTATAGGAGGAATTGCACTGTTTGCCTTTAACTTTGCACCAATGGGTTGGATGTCTTGTGAAGGACAAATCTTAACCATTGTACAATATCAAGCTTTATATTCATTAATTGGAAATACATATGGAGGGAGTTCAGCTCAGGGCACCTTTGCATTGCCAAATTTGAGAGGTGCAGAGCCATTGCCTAATATGAAGTACTATATTGCGACAGAGGGCCTTTACCCACAAAGACAGTAATTGCTTGCTATATGGAATAATTAATAAAACTTATCCACAGGATAGATTTTTAGAATACGTAAAGTATTTAGAGACAGAAAGGATGGAAAGAATATGGCAGATCCTAATATTGCATTTAATAAAAAAGCAGGAGCAAGTAGCTATGTATTACCTTATTCTCCTTCAAGAGCTGTTGATGGCGTATTACAGCCCACAAATAGATGGCTGTGTAGCACAGTTCCCGCTTATCTGACTGTTGATTTAGGTGCAACCTTTGTTATGACAGCCTGGACTGTAAGACATATGGGCACTGCAGGGTGGGCAACTCCTGACTATAATATGTGCGATTATTCGCTTCAGGGAAGTAATAATAATGTAAACTGGGTAACAATAGACTCTATTATGAACAATACAGCTGCTACCACCTCAAGAAGTGTAATAAGTGCTTATCGCTATGTAAAGCTAAATGTAACGAAAGGCCTAAGAGCCAATCCTCAATATGCCTCTCTTATAGAGCTTGAAATCAATGGCCATGCACCTAATGCAGACCTATCAGCATTAACTATTAGTAGTGGTTCACTTACACCCACATTTGCACCTACTACATTGGCCTATACCGTACCAAAAGTTTCTTATGACACAACAAGTGTTATTGTTTCTGCTACAGTGGCAGATCCTACTTCAATTGTAAAGGTAAATGGTGTTGCAATGACAGGAGGACAGAGTACAGTCAACCTAAATGTTGGTGTTAATACTATAAACGTATTGGTAACGGCATTAGATGGTGTGACTACCAAGAATTATACTATTTCAGTAGAAAGAGAACAGGGAGCTATTCTAAGCAATCTGACAATCAGTAGTGGAACACTTAATCCAACCTTCTCAAGTGAGCATTTAAATTATACCACTCAAAACGTCGTCTATGATACTGCTAGCGTCACAGTTACACCTACTACAAACATTTCTGGTTGTACAATAACGGTAAATGGAAATGCTGTAACCAGTGGTCAGCCTTCACCCGTCAATCTAAATGTAGGTAGTAATACAATAAATAGTGTTGTCACAAATGGTACTGTTTCACAGACGTATACCATTACGGTGGAGAGAGAAAATAGTCTGTACTTGGATAGGGTTAATTTAGTATATACTGGGAATCGATTTACATATACTGATTCTGTTGACATGAATCAAACAACATTAAGTTATACAACAACAGTTAATCCAAAAGCTAGTAGCGTAGTTATTACACCAATTGCTGAAGATAATGGTGCGTCAGTCACAATATCCAGTAATGGAAGTAGCCAAACTGTAGTAAGTGGTGTGGCTTCAACTGCTATATTTTTGTCAAATGTAGTTAACACCCTTTCATTAGTGGTTTCAAAATCAGAAGCCACAGGGACTAAAAATTATACACTTACTATAAATAGGGTTTAATATTTAGACAGAGCTTTAAATGAATATGTAAGCATTTTAAATGATTTAAAGTGCTTACATATTATTCTATATAGGATTAGAAGGACTGTAATGTATATTCTAACAAGTAATGGATACTTTTTGGAATCTTTTAGTGTAATCTATTTATAAATAAAACAATTATACTGACTATAAAGAGAAAAGGAGGCTTTAAATGAATTTTAGGATAAATAAACTTATCATTTCCACCCTGCTTATTGCTAGTATGTTAATAACAACTCCAGTAAGTCTTTTTGCTGCAGATATTGTTGAGGATTTTGAAGGATGGGGATTTGTAGATGGGACTCCAGCATTAATAGGAGGCGTCTATACATACGGTAACTGGAAATTTATCGCAAAGGATGATGGTGTGGCTGCTAATGATGGAGCTATAGAGACATGGACAGGACCAGCAGCTCTTTCAATATCAACAGGAGGAGGCCAGGTGGATGAACTACATATTTTAAATAGTAGTGGAGATGAATTTAATTTTGGTGGATTTAATTTTACGGGTTCAGATGAACGTAGTATGTTTGTAACGGGGTGGAGAGACGGTATACAAGTTACTGAGAAACAAACTATAAATTATTCTTCCTCAACTGCAGATGAGTATTTTGATATGCGTAGCAAAGACAGTGAGTTTAAGAATGTTGATGAAATTAGGATATTGGGAGCTGATATTGTTGGAAAAGATACTAATAAAATCTCAGGATATTTAGAGGCACTTACGTATGATAATGATCCCGTAGATGAAGCTCCACCCATCCTATCGATTTTAACAATGACCTCAGATAATGCAAATGGAACAACAGTAGCAAAGGTAGGAGATCAAATTACACTAAGCATAACAGCGAATGAAAAAATTCAAAGCCCAACAGTAACCATTGCTAATCATACTGCTACTGTTAGCGATTGTAGTGATGGTGATGAAAAGACGTGGAAGGCTTCATATATAATGGAGGAAGGAGATACAGAGGGGATAATACCATTTACACTTGATTGTACAGATATAGCAGGCAATGTGGCAATGCAAGTGACAGCAGTAACAGAAGGAAGTCCCGTCATTTTTGACAAGACAGCACCAACAGCACCAACAGCAATTACAGTAACGCCTATAGGGGGAACTGTTATAGAAAATAGTTTAAATAAATCCAATACCAATATGGCTGCAACTGCCACAATTACTGCAGCTGATGCAACAGGTGGAAAAGCAGAGCTTTACCTAGATGCTATAC
>JAEZKI010000037.1 GCA_023415525.1 Bacillota bacterium
TCATGGCGCCAACTGTAGAGGAACGTTTAACAGAGCATGAGAAAGATAAGCTTCGATCACTAGGTAAACACATTATATTGGAGACGGATGCTACATTTTCTGATACAACCTGTCAAGTCATAACAGAACAAGGAAGTATTACTTATGATGTGATGGAAGGATTAGAGCGAGTCCTTTCAGATATAAAGATTTTACAGCAACTTAACAAGGAGTAAATATGATTGACTTAAAACGCTATACACAGGTAACAAATAAGCAATTATGGACTTATACTGGGACAGTTACGCGCATTGTAGGAATGGGTATTGAATCACGTGGACCCATAGCTAACATTGGTGATATTTGTGTCATCGAGACCAAGATGGGCAATAAGGAAGTTTTTGCAGAGGTGGTTGGTTTTAAAGAAGACCATGTTTTACTTATGCCATTAGCAGATATACAAGGCATTGGAGCTGGATGTAAGGTGAAAAGTTATGGCGATAAGCTTTCAGTAAAGGCAGGGCCAGAACTTTTGGGACATGTTGTTAATTGGCGAGCAGAACCTCTAAATGGTGAAGAAGTTTACTGTACAGATAGTGTTCCTATGGATAATGAAGCACCTAATCCTCTTACCCGAAATCGAATTAAAGATCAGTTGCAACTAGGTATAAAAGCTATTGATGGTATGCTATCAGTAGGAAAAGGACAACGTATTGGTATTTTTGCAGGAAGTGGTGTTGGAAAAAGTACATTAATGGGTATGATTGCACGAAATGCACTCTCAGATATTAATATTATTGCTCTTATTGGAGAGCGAGGTAGGGAACTTAGAGAATTTATAGAAAAAGATTTAAAAGCAGAAGGGCTAGCCCGTTCCATTGTTGTTGTCGCTACATCTGATCAACCAGCACTTATTCGGTTGAAGGCTGCGATGACAGCTACCGCATTAGCTGAATATTTTAGGGATCAAGGAAAAGATGTGCTTCTTTTAATGGATTCATTAACACGATTTTCCATGGCTCAGCGGGAGATAGGTTTGGCTACAGGTGAACCACCTGTTTCAAGAGGCTATACGCCTTCTGTATTTGCGGCCCTGCCAAAGCTATTGGAAAGGGCTGGCTATTCCGATAAAGGTAGTATAACAGGAATGTATACTGTCTTAGTAGATGGGGATGACTTTAATGAACCTATTACAGATACAGCAAGGGGAATACTTGATGGTCACATTGTTTTATCAAGGAAACTTTCCAATAAAGGACATTACCCTTCTATTGATGTATTAGCCAGTATTTCTAGGGTAATGAGCGATATTGCCTCTAAAGAACATAAAATGTATGCTGGCGAAATAAAAAGACACTTGGCGATTTACAAAGAGTCTGAAGACCTTATTAATGTAGGAGCCTATAATAAGGGAAGTAATATTGAAATTGACGAAGCAATTGAAAAGATAGGGGCTATTAACGAGTTTCTTTGCCAGAAAGTGGAGGAGAAGGTACCTTTTGAAACGACGTTAAAGATAATGCGTCAGATAATTAGCTAGGTGATAATATGTTTAAGTTTGAACTAGAGTCTGTCCTTTCTCTTAAGCAGAATATGGAAGACAAAAAGAAAAGAGAATTAGGATTAGCTAATAGAGAAAAAGAGCTTTTAGTAGCAGAAAAAACTATACTGGTTAAACATTATGAGGAGACCTGTCATGCTCTAAAAAAGCAAAATGGGGTAGTACTTGATGTGCAAAATGTAAAAGTTTCACATCTTTATGCAGGTTATTTACTTAAGCAAGTAGAAAGAAAAGAACGCCAAATAGAGGAAGCTCAACAAAAAATTGATATAAAAAGGCAAGAGCTTTACGAAGCAATGAAAGAAAGAAAAATATTAGAGAATCTTAAAGAAATTAAGCGTGAACAATATGATGAAGAGCTGAAAAAGGCAGAGCAACTCATTGTAGATGGCCTTGTAAGCTATAAATATCGCGTGGGTGAAAGGAGTGAAGAGTAAGGTGGTAAGAAAAGTAGAAAAGACTGAGAATGTGGAAAAACAAAAAGTAGCTACTAAAGAAAAAGGTAAGGCTATTACTACCGAAAAAATAGCTCCTATAGCTCCTAGTAATTCTTTAACTCCTGAAAAAAGCAAGAAAAAGCGTAAGAAGTGGAAGGGTAAAATCATTTTTTGGATACTTCTTATAGGCTTGATAGGGGTAGGGTATTTTTTTAGAAAGCCTATTAATCAGTTTATTGCATCAAAGGTTACACAAGTGCCTGTATTAAACAAGGTATTTAAAGTAGAAGATAAGGTAGATCCTTATGCCAACAGCAGTAAGCAACAACTCATTAAAGAATTAGAAAGTAAGAAAATGGAAATAGAAGAACGCGATAGACAGATTGCTTTAAAGCAAGAAGAAAATGATATATTAATGGATAAGATTAAAAACTTACAAGAATATGAAGCAAAATATGAAGATTTTATGAAACAGAAGGAAGAATGGGATGCTCAAATTGCCCAAAGTGATAAAAATTTATTCATTAGTCAATTTGAAAAAATGTATCCTGATACAGCTGCAAAATTGTATGAGGATATTAAAATAGAAACTGTTCTTACTAAAGAGCAAAAGACTTTTAGTAGTATGGTTGCCAATATGGATGAAGAACAAGCTGCAAAAGCATTAGAGGAACTTATTACAACAGATCCTGAATTAATAAAGCAAATTATTAATGGGATGCAACCAGAGAGAAAGTCGCTAATTTTAAGTAATATGACTGCTAAAAATGCAGCACTAGTCATTAAGCTTGTATCACCAAAGGAAGAAGTGGTTACCAATTAGAGAGGGGGGATAAGAGTGGATAGTACATTATTGAATTTAGTGGCACCTGTAACAAAGGATGTAAAGAAGGTAGAGGTAGCTAAAAGTACAACGTCATCTACGCCGTCTAGTAGTGCTTCAAAAGAAAAAGAAGAGACTAGCTTTGATTCTGCTTTAGAAAAAGTGACTTCAAAGGACGTAAAAGGAAAAAGCGAGAGTGTTATAAAAGATAAAGCAAAGGTTATAAAGAAGGGTAAAGCTGTCGAACTTCAACTACCAAGTGAAGAAGAAGAGGCTGTAAAATTAGAAAATGCTATGATAACCCTTATGAGTAATATGC
>JAEZKI010000050.1 GCA_023415525.1 Bacillota bacterium
TGCTTACTTCATAGTTTGCCTTATCTATTAAGGCCAGCATGAGATGTTCTACAGAAATATAGGCGTCTTGCATCTTAGTGGCTAATTTCTCACTTTCGATTAAAACTTTATCCACATCACCTGAAACATAAATCTTATCAGGCTCTCTACCCGGGCCACTTACTCTTGATTTTTTTTGAATAGCCCCTAATACAGCTTGGATAAAAGCTTCTACATCAGTATTCATTTTTTCCATTAATTGAGGAATCAACCCTTCCTCTTGGGTTAAAAGAGCATATAAAATATGTTCTTGTTCAATTTGCATATTTTGTTTCTCAAGTGCGATTTGTTGGGCACGCTGAATGACATCCATAGAGCGCACTGTGAATTTCTGCATATTCATGGTATACTCCTCCTCTTCTTTAAATTCTATACGTTGTTTTGTTTAAATAACTTCTGTAGTGCTTATAAATTTGAAGCCCTGTATAATTGGAATCTTCCAAATGTGAAAAATAAATTCTTAGTCCATCATCAAGAGCTTTTATATAACTGGAAAGAACCTTCCCCATTTCCTCCCCACTTTGTGGTTTAGAAGGAATTAAGGAACGTACCCACCTTGAACCTTCTTCTTCTTGCCATCCCGGTAATCCTTGCTTTTTTTCAAAATGCGACCAAATCTCAAAAAAACCTCTTAAATAATTATGCAGTACAGCACTTTGTGTACGGGATACCACCTTTAGTTCACCATAAAATTGATTCCCACTCCTCCCCAACGTCACTGCATAACGAATCGTAGGATTATATTTATATTTTAAGACACTTCGAATGGTACATAGACTGTCTGAAAGCTGCTCTTGAATTTGAAAGTTTTGATAGACTTGCAAAACTTCCGCCATAGCCTCAAAGGCACGTTGCATATGTTGTTGGGGTGTTACCAAAGCAACGCGTTCGGCTAAAATCTGGTTAATCAAGTTGGACCTACTTGTATTCATGGAATAAGCCAAGGCATCAATTTCCTCAATCACTTCATCCATAAGCACTAAGCTATATACACTTTTTTTCACCTTCTCACCCCTTTCAACTAAATTGTATAGCTGTCTATTAAATTTGTCAACCCTGTTATATAATTCAATCAACAAATTATTAGCTTCTAGTTCCTTACCTTCTATTCTGTTATAATATAAGAAGAAATGGATAAACTAATCCCAAACTTATTTTTGTAAAGGAGTCCTACTATGTTCCATACTTTCCTTGTATCTCTTTTAGTTTTTTCCACCTTTACTTCTCCTATGCATATAGAAGCAATTTCTACTCATATAGCACAAGTTGGTGAACAATCTGAAACGACCTCTACAGCACAAGTTAGCAAAGAACCTGAAATTAATCCTGCAGTACAAGTTAACCAAGGGCTTGAAACTGCTCATACAATACCCATCAATGAACAACCTCTTCCTTCTAACAATACCAAAATTGATTGGTGGCTTGTACGTCCTAAAAATCATGAAACACCTGGTTTTAATGACAAACTCAGCTTTAAACTCAGTGATTATGATGCCCTTTGTCTAGGGGATACTGAACGCAAAGTCATTTATCTGACTTTCGATGAGGGTTATGAAAACGGCTATACGCCTCAAATTCTAGATGTTCTCAAAACTAAAAAAGTCTCCGCCATGTTTTTTGTAACCGACCCCTACGTCCTTCAAAATCCAATGATTATTCAGCGCATGGCAGATGAAGGCCATCTTGTCGTTAACCACTCCGTTCATCATCCTTCTATGCCTAGTGTAGCCTGTGACCCGGATAAGTTTAAAAATGAGCTTCTCCCAGTTGCCACTCATTACAAAGAAATAACTGGTAAAGAAATGGCTCCTTTCTTTAGACCTCCTATGGGGCATTATTCAGAGCGTTCCCTTGCCCTCACCAAACAGTTAGGTTACAAAACTGTTTTTTGGAGTTTTGCTTATGCGGATTGGGATCCTCAAAAACAACCTGAGCCCTCCCGTGCCAAAACGATTATGCTCAATGGTCTTCACAATGGTGCTGTTTATCTTTTACATGCCGTCTCTAAAACCAATACTGAAATCCTTGGTAGCTTTATTGATGAAGCTCATGATTTGGGGTATACTTTTGAGCTTTTACCTTACTAGATTTCTCATCCTTTCACTTTAAAAGATAAACGAAGTAAGACTTATAGAATTTAAGTCCACTATATTTTTTCACTAATAGCTAGCTTTTCGAGGCCTAGCTATTTTTTTAACGTTTACTCTTTCAAACAATGTCCTTCTCAATTAAAAGAGAGGTAGGATTTCTCATCCCTTTAGTGTACGAAAGTCTATGGATTAGCAACTTTTATTCCCCGGCATGATTGATGTTGAATATCGTATTATGTTGAATATTGTATTTTTTTGTATTATTATAAGTATATATTTATTTTTATTATTGTTTAAATTGTTTTAGCCCTTTTAAAAGAAAGGAGGGAATACTACGTCGTATAAATTATTTAAGCCTCAACTTTTAAAAAGACCAGACCTTGAATCAAAGCTTGAAAATATTTTTAACTACCCTATGTTTCTTGCTATTGCTTCTATGGGATATGGAAAAACTGTTGCCCTTTACAATTTCTTGCAAAGTAAGTCTGGTTTCAAACACATTTGGTTTACCCTTAAATTAAATGAAATGGATGATATTTGGCTTTGGCAAAAATTATGCCTTACGCTAGGAGATACTTTTCCTTCATGGCAAAAAAAATTAAGGCAATATAGCCTTCCTAAAAATGGTATTGAAATAGAGCATTTCTTGCATTTCTTTAAGGTGATTATTTCTGAACCTACTGTTTTGGTTTTCGATAATTTTCAAGAAATTAAAAGTGAAACCTTTCATTCACTTTTAGATGCTATTGTACGAACTAAAATCTCTGATTTACATATTGTTATTATTAGTCGTGTTTACCCTCATTTTCAATATAGTGAACTCTTTTTAAAAGGTTATTGCTACATACTGGAACAAGATGACTTTGCCTTTAGCTTAGATGAAATGGCTGCCTTTTTTCATCTAAATGGTTTTTCTCTAAAGACATCCACACTTAATACATTAATGCATGATACGGAAGGCTGGGTATCTGCCATTTATCTCTCCCTTTTAGACTATGCAAAAAATAAAAGTATCCATACTATGTCTAACAGCATCAATCTTATGAAATCTGCTGTTTATGATCAGTTTACCCCTCCTACACAACATGTTTTACTTTTACTTTCTTTAGTAGATTATTTTACAGCTGAACAAGCTACTTTTATTACGCAAGATGCTACAGCCCCACTAACTATAAAAAAAATTGCCGCAAATAATTGCTTCATTAAATATGACGCAACCCAGGGTACCTATACTATTCATACTCTCCTTAAAACTGTACTGAATAGTTGTCTTGAAGAAACCTCTATCGATGTTGCTGCCATCTATTGTCGCTCTGCCCAATGGTATTTGAAAAATAATGATATTATTTTAGCTTTAACCTATTATCAGAAAGCTGGTGAATACGATATGATTTTAAACCTTATTCCAGCTTATCTATCTGATAATTTATTTGATAAAGCTCCTCATATTTTACTTGATATTTTTGATAACATTACTCTTGCTCAAAAAATAGCTCATCCATTAGCCTATATTGCCTTTATTCATTTTTATATCACTACTATGGATCAGACAAAAGGAAAAGCCCTCCTCTTAGAAGCTCGAAAACTTTACGAAGCAGATAGTACACTTCCTAACAAAGATTATTTTCTAGGAGAACTTATGCTAGTGGAAGCTGTTGATTTATCCAGAGAGGTCTTTATATTTTTTAGTCTACTCAAGCAAGCCTATATTCTTTTTGACGGTAAAACTTCAGCCATTTATAATCATCAAACAACTTATAATCATCTCTCACCTTACACTTTAAATCTGTATACTATTAAAACAGGACAACTCTATGAAATAGTTAAAACTCTAGAAGAAAATTATTGGTACTTTACGACCCTTACTCATGGTTATAGTATAGGCTATGAACACTTAATTAGCGCTGAATATCACTTTGCTATTGGGGATTATGAAGTTGCAAAACTATCTGCTTCAAAAGCAATATGGAAGGCCAGAACAAAGCACCAATTATCCATTACTATTAACGCCTTATTCACCTTAATGCGTATTAGCGTTTTAGAACAAGATTTTACACAATTAAAAAAATATATCCATGAACTACAATCTATACAGAAAAGAGTAGGTGCTTCTTCACTTATCACTCGTATTGATTTAGCCATTAGTTATGTTTACGGAAACTTGGGGATCGTTGAAAAAACCCCTCTATGGCTTCAGAATTATGATACCTTACAATTAAATCCCCTAACCTATGATGTAGGTATTTCTTTTATCCTTTATTGTCAGTTTCTCTTAAATAAAAAGGAATTTATTGAATTAGAGATTCTTAGTGACAGCTTACTTAAGGATTTTAAGGAGATACACTCTCCTTTTAGCATCTTGCTATTCCTTGTCTATAATGCTCTTGCTAAGTATCATTTATATTCTTATAATATAGCAAAACCCGTTCTCTTACATAGTCTTCAATTAGCTGCCCAAGATCAAATCACTTCACCATTTGTTGAAAATGCCACGCATCTTCTACCTTTATTGGAACCTTTAGCTTGTGAAGATGCATTTGCAAACAAACTTCTTCCTCTATGTAGATGTTTTAAACAAGATAATGATAAACACTCCACTAACTCTTACCTTACTCTTTTAACAAAACGTGAAATGGATGTTCTTGCTTTATTAGAAAAAGGGTATAAAAACAAAGAAATTGCTAAAAAGCTTTCTATTGCACAGATAACCGTAGAGAAGACCTTATCCAATATCTATAGAAAATTAAATGTGAAAAACCGTACTGCTGCTGTGGCAAAAATTAAAAACAGCTAACTATATGGCTTTCCATAATATACTTTTTATCAAAACACTGCTATATTCTTGGTAGTGTATTTTTTACGTTAAGATCATTTCCTATTTACTTTTATCTCTGTCTCTTTATGGTTATTATTTAGAAAGGACGTGGTTTTTCATTATGTTACTTGAATTTTTAGCTAATGAATATCATTTACTTGTCTCCGACTTAAAATTTAACTTATCGATAAAAGACATTGAAGCTATTACTCTACCTATCCATAATGATTTTTTCTCAGTTGAAGACTGGAATTATGCTTTAAGTTATATTTTTGATGAACCATTTAGTTTTTCTAGTGTTTCAGAAGCTAAAGAATTCATCATCATTTCAAGCCAATATCTACACTAATTTTTAATACTTACTTTTTATACTCTTTAAATAAGGTATGTTTACTTTAACTTCTACTAATATAAAGATATCTTATTTCTTTCATGAATAAGAAAGGAAATCTATATGCTAAAAAATATTAGAACCTCCGTAAGTGCTCATTTCAGCCCTTCTACACGCATTAAAGATAAACTACTTCGCAGCTTTGGCATTATTATCCTTATAACAATCATCCTCGCCCTCTATGCTACCTCTAATATAGTTGCCATGGCTAAGCAAACTCAGACCTTTTACTCCTCTTCTTATCACTCCACCAATATAATGTGGGATATGCGTAGAAACATGGTTGCCGTTCAAAGAGAACTTTATAAAAGTCTTACCGTATCTACGACTGCCCAGATTCAACAAGCGCTTAGCAGTAGTAGTCAAAATGCTACTAATATTATTTTATATATTCAAGAATTAAAGAAAGTATTTAGTTCTTCTGAAGATAAGATGGTTATTCTAGAAGCTATTGAACAAGGTCTTAAAGAAGCTGCTACCATTCGAGCAGACACTCACAAACTTATTGAATCTCATGAAAAAACTAGAGCCCTCTTACTTATAAATGAGGAGTATATGCCACGCCTTGATCAAATAAGTAGCTCCATTATACAATTATTTGATTTAGTGGAACAAGATGCTAAGAACTATGCAGATAATGCTTATACACTTCGTAATTTATCCCTCCTGCTAACCCTGCTCTTCCTTGTTGTTGGTATAGTTATAGCCTTTAAAATTGCCTTCTCCATCACGCGTTTTATTACTAAACCTCTTAAAGAAATAGGCCTAGCTGCTGATCAAATAGCTAATGGTAACCTAAATATAAATTTGGATTATCAAGATGATACTGAGCTGGGTTCTCTGTCTGATAGCATACGTTCTATTATTTCTACTATGCAACACTATATTTATAATATAGATGAAGTCTTAAAAATCATAGGAAACGGTGACCTCACCTCAACGATTACATTAGACTACATTGGAGATTTTGCCAGTATTAAAAAATCTATGGAACATATCACATCATCTCTCCTCACCACTTTAACTGCTATTGATCAATCTGCAGAGCAAGTAAAAGCAGGCGCCCAACAAGTTTCCAGTACTTCACAAAATTTAGCAGAAGGTTCTAGTGAGCAAGCAAGCGTTGTCGAAGAATTTATCGCCTCTATTGATAATATAACAGATCATATTCAGCAAAATACAGAATATATTAAAGTTATTGAAGAAAGCTCCCAAACTGCTAAAGCTAATGCCCATCAAGGGAGTGCCTCTATGGAGCAACTTTTAGTTGCTATTAAAGAAATAGATCTTTCTAGTAATAAAATAGTCCAGATTACAGAAATTATTTCTAACATCGCTGCTCAAACTAACTTATTAGCTCTAAATGCCACTATTGAGGCGGCTAGAGCTGGTGAAGCCGGAAGAGGGTTTGCTGTAGTCGCTCAAGAAGTACGTACCTTGGCAGATCAAAGTGCGGAGACAGTCCATACTATCGGCAATATCATAAAAGAAAGTCTTGCTCATATCCATACAGGTCAATTAATTGCTACAGATACCTCTAGCAAATTAAAAGAAATTCATGATTCAACTTATAAAACAGCTGAAATGGTATCTACTATCTCCAGAGTATCTGACCAACAAAGAGATTCCCTGGATGAGATTAGAAAAGGTATTCATCAAGTGGGTAAAATTGTTCAAACCAATGCCTCCTTGTCTCAAGAAAATACTTCTATAAGTGAAGAACTCTTCTCCACTTCTGAACACCTAAAAAATCTTATCTCCCATTTTAAACTAACCTCCTAATTAAAACCTTAGTGTATATTTCAAAAAAAGTCTAATCCATTAACCTTATTCTTATCTTGTCCTATGGGTTAGACTTCTTTATTAATCCCATTGATAGAAGGGGCCAAATGGTTTAGGATAACCTTCCCCATCTATATAGCTCCAACCTTTCTCCCCATTAGCATACTGAAGCTCCACCCAATTTTTTGCATCTGTAGAAATGGCAATCACAGGTGTTCCATCTGAGAGCTGTGTCTTTGAG
>JAEZKI010000090.1 GCA_023415525.1 Bacillota bacterium
TACCTAGCCGGTGTAAAAGCCATTAAATTTTATAGAATGACATTTACTATGATGGTAGCTTTAGGTGGATTTCTAGAGCTAGATGTTATTTGGTGTTTAGCAGATATAGTAAATGGTCTTATGGCCTTTCCTAACCTAGTAGCATTATTAGGACTATCTGGTGTGGTAATAAATGAAACAAAAAAATATATAAAACATATAGAAGAGAATCAATAAAACATATAAAAGGAGGGAAAGTTCCTACATAGGAGATTTCTCTCCTTTTATATGTGCGCAGCATGGATGCATCTAACAGGTGAAAGTCCCAAGTGCGAGTTAGTAGTGCCAAGTACATAGCCAAGATTAAGGTTCCTTTGGTGACGAGAAATTCAAAGGAAGCTTGAGGAAAACCTCTGGTCTGACGTACAGAAAACAAATCTGGTATACATAGATTGGGTAAGGTTACACCACAAATTAAAGCCCAGAACTACTCAGAAATCCATAATGTATATGTGGCAGATAGACGGAAGGAAAGATTACGTTCTTGCCTAGAAGAGCTTATAGATTTACTAGAGAAAAAATTAGATAGAGGTAATCTAAATAAAGTATTTAAGAAAGTTAAATCTAATAAAGGTACCGATAGAATATAGCTTCCTAATCTTGTAAGAAGGGTAGAAATACACAAAGCAGAGAAAGGTAAAGTAAGAAAATTGGGAATACCAACAGTGATAGATAGGGTAATACAACAAACAACAGCTCAAGTATTAACGCCTATCTATGAAAAGCAATTCTCAGGCAAGGGTCTTGACTTTGGACCTAAGAAGAAAGTACATGATGAAATGAAAAGATGGATAGAAGAAGCAGACTAAGGTTATCAATACGTAGTAGATATGGATTTAGAGAAATATTTTGATACGGTGAATCAAAGTAAAATCATTGAAATACTATCACGACAATAAAGAAGGGAAGAGTGATATCATTTATCCATAAATTTTTGAACGCTGGAACTATAGAGAGACGTACATTTAAAGAAACAGGAGTAGGCGTACCACAAGGTGGTCCAATAAGTTTATTACTAATCAACATCATGATAAATGAATTAGCCTAGAACTAGAGTGCCGAGGATATAAGTTTATCCGTTATGCAGATGACATGATGAAACTATGTAAAAGTAAAAAAGTGCAGAACACACTATGCGAAATACTATACTATTTATGGAAAATAAACTGTTCTTAAAAGTAACTTATCTAGCCAGTATTATGGAGGTTCAATATTTTATGTTCATTTAAAGGATTGCCTTCCTAATTTAGGGAGCATTTTAATTAACTATATAAAATATGTTTATATGCTACATAATGAACATGGAGAAAAGGGACAAATAAAAGGGACATAGACAAAAAAGGGACTAAGCTACTTAAGCTAAGAAAATAGTAAGTAGGATTTAGTCCATTTTAAACATTGTTCATGATAATAAATTTGAAATAAGCAATAGGATAAGTGGGATGTACCTTTACCATCTAGATTGACAAGTAAAATTAAGAAGTGATATACTAGAAAAAGCAATCGATTGCATAACGAGAGAGTTGGTGGAAATATGATTGATATATTAATAAGGGCAATGCTATTTATTATAATAATCATAATAGGATATGGACTTAAGAGAATAGGTGTTTTTAAGAAAGAAGATTTTAGTACTATTTCGAAAATAGTATTAAATCTAACGCTACCTTGTGCCATTATAGTTAATTTTTCAAATCTAGCAATGGAAAAGAGTTTAATGATTATGATTGTTATTGGATTTTTATGTAATATTATATTAATAGTAGTAGGATACCTATTGGCAATTGGAAAAAGTAATGTAGAGAGATCCTTTAATATGATAAATTTAGGTGGATATAACATAGGAAGCTTTACAATTCCCTTTGCTCAAGCCTTTTTAGGTCCAGTAGGGATAGTGGCAATCTGTCTATTTGATGCAGGAAATGCTATTATGGCTACTGGAGGAACTTATGCTGTAGCCACTTCATTAGATAAAAGTAATGGAGAAAAAATCACCATAAGATCTATATTAAAAAAACTTATGAGCTCTCCACCTTTAGTATGTTATATAGTGATGCTTATACTTGCTTTTTTAAAGAGGGACCTTCCCACACCTGTATTAGATTTAGCAGGATTAATTGGAGCTGCTAATGCATTTTTATCAATGTTTATGATAGGAATAGGATTTCAACTTAATTTTAAAAAGAGCCAAATGATACAAAGTGCTAAGATTATAGTATTTAGATATATAATAGCAGCAATACTAGCAATAATAGCATATAATGTTTTGCCATTTGAGATGGAAATACGTAAGGCAATAGTATTGGTAGTTTTTAGTCCTATTTCAGCTGTTAGCACAGCGTTTACAGAAAAAATAGGAGGAGATATAGGCCTTTCAAGCACAATTAATTCATTATCTATTATTATGGGCTTATTATTTATTACAAGCATATTAGTATTAATATAGAAGAAAATCGTAGTATAATATAATAGAGTTTAATTAATTTACTTATATAATAAGTAGTATTTATACATTAGATAGAATATTACTTATATAAGAGGAGAGAATCGCATGACTATTTATGATATAGCAGAAAAAGCTGGAGTATCAGCCAGTACTGTGTCTAGGATTATTAATAATAAGCCTGGGGTCAAAGCAGAAACTAGAGAGAAAATCAGAAAATTATTAGAAGAATATAATTATACCCCAGATGAAAATGCAAGAGGATTAGTAAAAAAGGCAACAAAACTTATTGGAATATTATTGGCAGATATTAGAAATGACCACCATTCAGCCTTAGCATATGTTGTAGAAAGAAAATTAAGAGAGTACGGCTATTGCAGTATTATATTAAATGCAGGATATGAGCCTGAAATGATGGCAGAAAGTATACAGGTTTTAGAACAGAGAAAGGTAGAGGGGATTATTTTGGTTGGTTCTACTTTTCAAAATGCTGTAGTAGAAAAAAAATTAAAGGAAAGCATACTCAATATTCCAGTTGTATTGGCCAACGGATATTTAGATTTAACAAACGTATATGGGATATTGGTAGATGAAATGAGTGGAGTAAGGCAGTTAGTAGAACTTTTATATTCCAAAGGGAAAAGAAATATTGCTTTTATTGTAAGCTTAGGGACGTTAAGTAGTTATAAAAAGCTAGAGGGTTATAAAGAAGGTCTAAAAAAGTACAATCTTCTAGAACAAAAAGTTATAATGGAAGTAGGAATGGAAAAAGAAGCAGGTTATACAGGTTGCAAAAAATTACTGGAAAAATATCCTTATATAGATGGTATAATTTGTGCTGAAGATTTAATGGCAGTAGGTGCAATACGTTTTTTAAATGAGTCAAATGTTAAGATTCCAAAGCAGATAGCGGTATCAGGTATTAATAATTCAATATATGGAGAGAGCTGCTATCCAAGTATTACAACATTAGATAATAAGATGCCAGAAACAGGATTAATGGCAGCAGAAACGCTTATAGAAAGTCTTAAGGGGATAGATAGACCTCATAAAATTATGTTATTTCCTACGATTATCGAAAGAGAAAGCACATGATATATTCTATGGCAACGATTGCAAAGAAAAGATTGTGAAATAGAAAGAAGATATTATAAGCTAATTTTAATGTCAAAATAAAAATATAAGATATAAAAAATATAATAAAAAATTTTAAAATAGGGTTTAAAATTTGTTTCATATCAACAAGTTTTAAACCCTATTTTTGTTATTTAATAATAATTTAGAAATATTGCATTTTGCAATCGATTGTGATAACATAGTATTACAATCGATTGCAAAATAAGGAGGATATTTAAGTGAGGGTACCATATGAAATGATGTTAAAGGAATTTCAAAGAGTTTTGATAAAAAAAGGTGTGGATGAAAAAACAGCTTTTGATGCAGCTACAAACTTTGCTCAAACAAGTTTGGATGGGGTGTACTCTCACGGGATAAATAGATTTGCAAGAGTGATCTCTTATATTGATAAGGGAACTATTGACCCAAAGGCACAGCCAGTATGTGAAATGAAATGTGGAGCTATGGAGAGATGGAATGGTAATCTTGCCCTAGGAAATACCAATGCTTCAAAAGCTATGGATAGGGCATGTGAATTAGCTAAGGAGTACGGTGTGGGAATTGTAGCTCTTAGAAATACCAATCATTGGATGCGAGGAGGTGCTTTTGGCAGGCAAGCAGCAGATAATGGATGTATTGGAATATGTTGGACAAACACTATGCCTAATATGCCAGCATATGGTGCAAAGGATAGAAGATTAGGAAATAACCCTTTTATTATGGCAGTTCCAAGGAGTAATGGAGAACATGTAGTCATTGACTGTGCACTTTCTCAATTTTCTTATGGTAAGATTGAAGAACACAAGTTAAAGGGAATACCACTCCCAGTACATGGAGGATATGATTCAGAAGATAATCTCACTACAGATGCTGGTGAAATTGAAAAGACATGGAGAGTACTTCCGATTGGTTTTTGGAAAGGAAGTGGCTTATCCATTGTGCTAGATATGGTGGCAGCTATT
>JAEZKI010000128.1 GCA_023415525.1 Bacillota bacterium
GGGATGAATTTGATGAGGCGATTATTAAATATGTGCGAAAAAAGTATAATATCTTAATTGGTGAAAGGACAGCCGAACAGATAAAAATTAATGTGGGAAGTGTTTATAAAAGAGAAGTGCCTGTCGATATAGATGTAAGGGGTAGAAATCTGGTGTTAGGATTGCCTAAAAATATTACTATTACCTCAGAAGAGATTATGGAGGCTCTTGATGAGCCTATCACTACCATTATAGATGGCATTCGATCCGTATTAGAACTAACACCTCCAGAATTAGCAGCAGATATATCGGATAGAGGAATTGTGCTTACTGGTGGAGGTAGTTTGATTTATGGACTAGATAAGCTGATTCATGCTAAGACAGGTATTAATGCAGTTATTGCAGAAGATGCTATGTCTTGCGTAGCAGTAGGAACAGGTATTTGGGTAGAATATCGCTATGCTAAAGGAAGTAAGAATATGTTTTAACTTAAGAAATGAGTTAAGGAGGAAGTTGGATGATTAGAGGTTTATATACAGCAGCTACAGGACTTAATGTTCAAACAAAGAAAATGGATGTTATTTCTAATGATTTAGCTAATGTCAATACATCAGGATACAAAAAAGACACAGCCATTATTGCGTCCTTCCCAGAAGTATTAGCTAGTCGATTAGATGATGTGGAAAATCAAACACCTAATAATGGTCCTATTGGCCCAATGAGTCTAGGTGCAAGAATAGATGAAGTATATACTCATTTCACACAAGGTTCTGTAGTAAATACAAATGAAGTGGTTGATATGGCATTACAGGGTTCAGGTTTTTTTGTCATCCAAACGCCAGCGGGACCAACCTATACGAGAGATGGTAACTTTTCCATAGATAGATTAGGGAATATTGTGACAAATGAAGGTTACAGCGTAATGGGACAAGATGGTCCTATAAGCCTAGGTGAAGATTTTCTGACAACAGGTGGGGAAATAATCATTAAGCCAGATGGGACAATTTATAAAGGGACAGAGTATATAGATCAATTAGATTTAGCTGATTTTGCAGATACACGAACACTTACTAAAATAGATAATAATTTATACCAAGCCACAGCTCCACGAATAGAATTTAATGGAAGTGTTGTACAAGGCTATTTAGAAGCATCTACAGTTAATCCTGTAACAGCTATGGTAGATATGATTACTGTTTCAAGAGCCTATGAAGCTAATCAAAAAGTTGTACAAACCCATGATTCACTTCTAGGTAGGGCAGTTAATGACGTAGGAAAGATGTAGGAGGGATAAGGAATGGTTAGAGGACTATGGACAGCAGCATCAGGTATGGTTGCCCAACAATTGAATGTAGATACAATTTCCAACAACTTAGCCAATGTGAATACAACAGGCTATAAGAAAGAAAGTACTAATTTTAAAAGTTTACTCTATGCTAACTTAGAGGGACCAGAGATTCCTAATATTCAGGCCCCAGCCTCTATGCAGGTAGGACATGGTGTAAGAGCACTTGCTAATTCCCGTAATTACACAGGTGGTATTTTACAAGCAACAACTAACGCCACTGATTTAGCTTTAGAAGGCAAAGGCTTTTTTGCTATTCAAAAGGGGGAACAAGAGACCTATACACGTGATGGAAGCTTCAGAATTGCACTTACAGATGAGACCTCTTATGCATTAGTTACAGCAGATGGTGATCCTGTATTATCTACAGAGGATGAATCCATTATTATCGGAACAGATGTACCTATTGATAAGGTTATATTTGGTAAAGACGGTTCACTTTACTATATGGACCCTGATACAAAAATGCGTGTGGATATTGCAAAGATTAAAATTGTACAGTTTTCAAATACTGAAGGTTTAGAGGCTATTGGTTCCAACCTTTTTGTACAAACCCCTGCTTCTGGTGAAGCCCTTTTAGAAGGAGAGGCAGAAGGACTCAAATTGAGTAATGTTGTTTCAGGTTACTTAGAGGGGTCCAATGTGCAAGTGGCAGAAGAAATGGTTAAACTTATAGTGGCTCAAAGAGCTTATGAATTAAATTCTACAGCTATTAAAGCAGTAGATACGATGATGCAACAAGCTAATGAACTTAAACGTAGCTAAGAAAGGTGATTAAGATGGATATAGCCAGTTTACAGTTTAGTACCAATTATACCCAGCAACTTATGGAACAAACACAACTGGAGCAGACGAAAGACTTTGACAAGGTTCTTAACCAAGCAATGGCTAAAGAAGACGATAAGGCTCTTAAAGAAGCTTGTGTAGAGCTAGAAAGCTATATGCTTTCTATGTTGATGAAACAAATGAAGAGTTCTTGTCTTTCAGAAGAAAGTCTTATTCCTAAAGGTGACTATGAGAAGATGTTCGAGGATACTCAGATTACTGCTCAATGTGAAAGTATGGCAAAAGCTGGAGGGATTGGTCTTGCGGATATGCTTTACAAGCAGATAAAGACATCCTATGGGGCACAAGCACAAGCAAGTCAACAAATAACAAAGATTGAAGAAAAAGCATAAAAAGCACTTAAAAATATTGACAAATATTGACTGGAAATTTATACTGAGTACATATACAGGTAAGTATTTGCTTGTAGTTAATTGAATAATAAAATTCTTATCCAGAGAGGTGGAGGGACCAGGCCCTATGAAACCCGGCAACCTAGCATAACGCAAAGGTGCCAATTCCGACGCGAATTTTGCGTAAGATGAGGACGTATGATTGCATTTTATAACCTCATTTTAATGAGGTTTTTTTATTTGCTTTCGGAAATCCTAATAACAAATTATTTTAAGGAGGATTAAAAATGGCAAGAAGACTATTTACATCAGAATCAGTAACAGAGGGGCATCCTGATAAAATTGCAGATCAGATTTCAGATGCAGTTTTAGATGCAATTTATGCCCAAGACCCACAAGCTAGAGTGGCTTGTGAAACAGCTTTAACGACAGGACTTGTTCTTGTTATGGGAGAAATCTCAACCAATTGTTATGTAGATATTAATAAGACCGTAAGAGATACCATCAATGAAATAGGTTATAATAAACCAGAGTTTGGTTTTGACGGGCATTCTTGTGGTGTGATTGTAGCTCTTGATGAGCAATCACCAGATATTGCTATGGGAGTTAATAAAGCCTTAGAAGCTAAACGTGGTGAGATGAGTGATGAGGCTATTGAAGCCATTGGTGCAGGGGACCAAGGAATGATGTTTGGTTTTGCTTGTAATGAAACACCAGAGCTTATGCCTATGCCTATTTCATTAGCTCATAGACTTTCTAAGAGACTAACAGAAGTTCGCAAAAATGGTAGCCTTGACTATTTAAGACCAGACGGAAAAACACAAGTAACTGTAGAGTATGATGGGGATACACCAGTGAGAATCGATGCGATTGTTGTTTCTACACAACATGGTGAAGAAGTTACTCAAGAACAAATTCATGAAGATATCATGAACCTTGTGATTAAACCTATTGTTCCTGCAGAACTCTTAGATGCAGAAACCAAATATTTTAT
>JAEZKI010000254.1 GCA_023415525.1 Bacillota bacterium
TCCGTGAAGATTACAGTAAGCATGAACTTCTTGTAATTCTTCGTCAGGACATAAAGCAAACTCTACGACAGGGTCTGTATTAGTTTTTAAATATTTACGTTGCGTACCCTGATTAGTAACGATATGAACCCAAACTATGCTGTGGGCATCCTCCATAGGATGTTTAACACTACCTACATCTACCTTTACAATATTTCCATTCACACTAACTTGAGGGACATGTTTTTCCTGTGCCGCATTTGTTGAATTAGGTACTAGTTCTTTCATAGGTTTATTATTGCAAGTTATTTCGCAGCCATTACTTGCCAATACTTCTACTATATCTTGATTATCATCGCTTATTAGAAATTTATTTTTAAACACTGTATAGCCTCCCTAATTGTTTTAATTAGTATGTGTTTTAAGGTCAAATTTATTCATATGAATCAGAGAAACACAGGTTAATAAGAGATATTAAAGAAGAAAACATAATCACCGAACTTCTCCATCTTCAAAATAAATTTCGTCATCTACTATTTTCAAATTTAATGAACTCAGCTGATGGAGATAATAGTTTTAAGGGATAGGTTGGATCTTCTAGACCAACAGAGTACAATGAAAATCCTAAATATGGTATATATTTTATCGTAAAAAATAAAGCCATAGGACGAATGGCTTTATTTTTTATATAGGGAAGAATTTATTGGTTTTGTTTCTTGTCATTATATGAAATTAATTCTTTGAGATTCATAGCAACCTGTTCAAGTGATTTGGCAGAATCTAGAAGCTCATGGCTTGCAGCAAAGGATTGTTCTACAGAAGCAGAGGTATAGTCTGCACTTGAAGAGGTTTCCTTAGCCAACTGACTTAAGCTATTAATAAAGTCCTTAATAATTTGTGAATCAACATTTTGCTCTTGAGATATATTACTAATTTTTGTAAGAGTACCGATAGTATCACCTAAATTATTAATAATTTTAGTATAAAAATCTTTGCTTTCAAGGATGATTTTTACACCTTCATCTATGTTGCTCACTAGATTATCAACAGTTCCTTGGTTCTCGAAAATATCACTTAATTCATTGGTTATGTTTGTAAGAGCGTTTTGACTTTGAGTTGCTAGCATTCGGATTCTTTCGGCTACTACTGCAAAGCCTTTTCCAGATTCACCTGCTCGAGCAGCTTCGATGGAGGCATTGAGTGCTAATAGGTTAGTTTGGTAAGAAATACGTTGAATTTCAGAAACGATGGAATCAATTTGCTTGGCCTTGGAATCAAGTTTTTGAGCACTATTATAAGCAACTTCTGCAACCTCTTTGATACTTAATATTTTTTGTGCAGCGATATCAATAGAGGATTTTCCCTTTATTGCTGATTCTTTTAAAGTATTGGAATTATTGATAGCAACAGAGCTTATTTCTAGCATCTTTTTAGTATCTTTACTTAGATTGTCTAACAATTCAATACTCTTATCTACATTTTCGCAAGTTTTAACGGTTGAATCTAATACAGCAGAAGTATTTGTTGCAGTTATTTCTGTAGCCTCTTGTAAGTTCTTTGAAAGGGAGGTTATATTACTACTTGAGTCAATTAAAATATGAGAAGTTGTTTTTATTTCTTCTAAAACCTTTTCTAAGTAGTGCATAGAATTCATGATTTCAAACTCATTTTTGCTAGAACGCATCATAAGGTGCTTTTGAACAAAAGAAGCAATGAAGGCAATAAAACCACCAAAGAAAGTCATTTGAAGACGGATTATGAAGTCTGATAAATTTAAGTTATAAATATCTTTCATCATAAAAAATGCAAGGATTGCAGTAACCATATTAACAGTTATGCCAAATAAAACCATTCTCCTTTCAATATAAAAGGAAGAAATAAATAACATAATGACAATAGTGACCCAAATATCATTGTAGGGAATGCAAATACAAAGTGCTAAATAGTTACAAGAACCTGCTAAGAGGACCACGTATCTAAAATACATCCTATAAAAGGTTTCATTTTTTTTACCAAGGATTGAGACAATTAGTAGAGATACACCACTTATTGTAAAAATAATAAAATTAAGTATTATTTTGTCCCAAGTACATCGCTCTAATAAACCTGCAAGTTTCAGCACCAGATAAAAAAACGAACCAAAAAAACTACCTATAATGCACCACTTAGATATTACACGACTAAGGGTTACCTGATGATTTGATAGATTGGTTAGATATATTTTTTCTATGGAATCCATAATTCCACCTCCCAATAAGCCATCTAATAACGAAAAGTACAATTGCAGACTTGAATAAAAAAATTAAACACTTAATATTTAAAAAATTTAGTATATAATTTATTTTACAATATTACCGTATAAAACTCAATATATTTATGCCGTAAAAATAATTTATTGTTAAAAAAGATATATTGTTTATTAATAAAATCAATAAATGACTTTTTTTGTCGACAGATATTAGAAATAGATAATGCAAAAGAATAACTATTTAATTAATTATTTAAGGTGCCTTACAATTCATCTACAACCTGTTTTAAATGACTCATCTGCTTTAAAATATCAATAGTATGTTTTGTGTTTTCTTCTAGAGCTATGGCAATTTGTTTGGAGTTGAGTGTTTTAGGTTGAAATTTCGTCTAAAATCTTATGATTGACCATTACATTTTCTTTTAGTAAGTGATTTTGGGTTTGGTTTAATAATAAGAAATAATGAAGATTAGGTATTTAATAGAAAGATATTAATGATATAATTATGATAATTAAAACTATTATTTATTATTAATATAGAGAGATTAGCATGAGATATTCCAAGTCCCTATGGGCCCAGTTCTAAGTAAAGGTAATGGAGTGGAGAATGAACAAAATAGAGAGTTACATTATTTATGTGATTAGTATCGTGTTAGTAGCTACCAGCATTTACTTGTTGGTTCAGGATAGTAAATGGAATATGTATACCTATATACCTGTTATGATGGTTATGCTCAGCATCCTCTATACGGAACTTTTATTAGTGCCTTATAAAAAAAAGAAAAATAAACTGATCATCATGTCTGTCATCCATTTTTTACTGATTAGCCTTATTGGTTTTTTAAATACAAAGAATGTCTATTGTGCCCTTTACTTTATTGTTATTTTTCAGTTAATACGTTACTTCGGTCTTAAGGTTGGCCTTATCAGTACAGCTATAGGCTTTGGTGCTAGTAGCTTTATAACCTTTTTTCGGTTAGCACCTTTAAGTTCTTTTCTTGTGCTCCTTGGAATATATAGTGGATTTATTATTTTAGCCAGTTTAGTTTGGTATATTATTGAACAAAATAAAAAGCTTATCAAAGCCAAAGAAGCATTAGTAGAAGAAAATTTACGGAATGTCTATAACTATGAGCAGCTTAAAAGGGCCTATGATGATTTAGAAGATTATACCATTATGAAGGAACGTACAGCTCTTTCTAGAGAGATGCATGATACAGTAGGCCATACATTGACAGCAGCTTTAGTGGAGCTAGAGGTGTGTAAGTTACTGATAAGTAATGAGACAAAAGAAGAGAAAGTAAGAGATGAAAAGGAAGAGGTCATACAGCATATCGAGCATATTTCAGAAGAGGTAAGGGCAGGCTTACAAACCCTTCGTACCACTGTAAGACGTATAAAGAAGGACTCCAATTGGATAGAAGAAATTTATCGAATAGGTGAGCAGCTTAGTAAATATACATCGGTAAAGGTTATTTATCTGATGGATGACCTAGAGGGGGTACCAGTAGCAGTTCTAAGATGTCT
>JAEZKI010000350.1 GCA_023415525.1 Bacillota bacterium
TCCTATTGCTACAACAAGTAAAGGGGAATCTATTACAAAAATCTTTAATGCTGTTGGATATGATGCAATGGTTCCTGGTAATCATGACTTTAACTATGGGCAAGACCGTTTAGTAGAACTTAAGGATATGCTTAACTTCCCTATTATTTCTGCCAATGTCAAAAAAGCAGACGGTACATCCCTTTTTACACCTTATATTATTAAAGAAGTGGCTGGTTTAAAGGTAGGTATCTTCGGACTTTGTACACCAGAAACTACTTATCTTACACATCCTAAAAATGTAGTTGGCCTTAGCTTTGAAGACCCTATTGCAGTAGCTAAAGCAACAGTTACTGAACTTGAAGGCAAAGCTGATGTCATTATTGCTTTAACTCATGTAGGTCTTGATGAATCCAGTACTGTAACAACTGAAGCGATTGCTAATAGTGTAGAGGGTATTGATCTTATTGTAGATGGACATAGCCATACTTCTCTTCCAGAAGGCAAAAAAGCAAAAGATACTCTTATTGTTCAAACAGGTGATTATGGCAAAGCATTAGGTATTGTAACTGTTACAGTAGGTGCTGATAAAAAAGTAAGCTTCAGCCCTTCTCTTTACACAAAAGAAGAAGCAACAGCAATTACCCCTGATGCCACTGTTGCAGAAGTTATTACTGCTGCTAAAACAGACTTTGAAGCTTTAACCAGTGAAAAAATTGGTTCTACTCCTATTCGTTTAGAAGGTGAAAGAGCTTTTGTAAGAACAGGCGAAACCAATCTCGGTAACCTTATCATTAACGCTATGTTAGATACAACAGGCGCAGACATTGCCCTTACAAATGGTGGTGGCATCCGTGCTTCTATTGAAGCAGGAGACATTACAAAAAAAGATATTATTTCTGTACTTCCTTTTGGAAACTACATTGCAACCCTTAATGTAACAGGTCAAGAAATTAAAGATGCTCTTGAAGTAGGTGTGAAAGGCTATCCTGAGGCAGCTGGTAGCTTCCCACATGTAGGTAACCTTACCTTTACTCTAGATGCTAATAAAGAAGCTGGTAATCGTGTTTCTAATGTTCAAATAAAAGGTAAAGCCCTTGACCTTACTGCTACATACTCTTTAGCAACTAATGACTTCATCGCTGCTGGTGGTGATGGTTATGAAATGTTTGGTGATAATGCAATTACAGGTGAATATCCAGGACTTGACGAAGCAACTATCCATTATATCAATGAATTTGGTGTAAAAGATATTGCAGTAGCTAATAAAATTACTGTAATTCCTGTTCAAGAAGCTGCCAAAGAAGAACCTGCAAAAGAATCTGTCAAAGAAGTAGCTACTACTCCTATTAAAGAAGAAGCTAGTCAACCTGAAACTGTAGCACCTTCTGTAGAAGGTACAACAAACTTTACCAAATATGTTATTCAATATGGCGATACCCTTGCTAAGCTTGCTAAAAAAGCTGGAACAACTTATCAAGAACTTGCTAAAATCAATAACATTGCTAATCCAAATGTGATTTTTGCTGGAACTACTATTCTCCTTCCAGCTAACTAGACTTTCTCCTTTTGTTAAGCTAAAAAGAGCTAGGAAATGGTGAACTCATCTCCAGTAAGTTAGATTTTTATGTCTAACTTACTAGAGGCAAGTTCAATCAGTCCTAGCTCTTTTTTATAGCTTCCGTTTTCTGCTACGCCTTCTAAAGCCCCTTCTTATCTCTTTTCAAATACTTTCTTTTCAAATCTTTGTCCTAATAAGAGTAAAACAGCACCTATGAAATAACAAAGGATATCTTTCATATCAAAAGTTGCCCCTAATATAATTCTTAGCAACCTGTACTGTTCTAAACGAAGTCGCTCTAAAATATTAAAATATTGACCAACCTCTATTACTGTAGCAAAGGAAAAAAGATAGAGTGGTAAAAAAGGAATACTTTTAGTTATAAATATTTTTATAAACGTATACATCAAGACAATAACTAAAACGTCTCCTACTAATGGCCTAATAAATGAATCATGCACAAAAAGAGCAATAAATGCTTCTATCAAAAAAAGAATTCCAAAAGCCAATAAATACCTTCTATTTATCTTCTCCATTTTAATTCTCTCCCCACTTGGTTGAATATTTAAACAAATACTCTAGTTGTTATTATAGCATAACCAAAAGTTTCATCAAAATTAAAACACAAACAAGGGCTTAAAAACGCAATGAAGGGCTTATCATTTTATATATTTATTGACAGCAGATAACAAACTGTATAATAATATTAATATAAAGAATATACTTTATATTCTTACTATTAATCAATATAAATAGGAGGATACTATGATAATTAATACAGCATCAACTGAAAACGATTCAAATACATTTGTAGGTCGCCTATTTGGTAAAAATGGGCAATTTAATCAAGCTAATAAAGCTAAAGTATCCAATGGAATGATTAATCCATCAAAGGTACAAAATAATTCCCCAAATTCCATAAATGAAACAAGAGAACAATTTAAGAAAAAGGCCTCTCAAATTATTATGAGCCAAATGAAAAAGGAAATGGATTTTACAAATAAGATAAACGAAGCCTATGACAGCATAGATGAGTTAAATGAGGACGAGAAAGCTAATTGTGATACTATAGAAAACTTAAAAAAACAAAAAAAGGACTTATTGGAATCTCATGGGCGTTTTCCTAAGAGCGATGAACAAACGAATTTAGCCCTAATTAAAGAAAAGGATTATAAAGGAGAAGGGTTGACAACAGCGGAGCAAGCATATCTCAAAAATATAGATTCATCCATTGAGCTATTTGCAGCAGAAAACAGGGAGATTAATAAGGAAATTGAAACGACTTATGAAGGTTCTATTTATGGCCCTATCGAGGCGAAGTTAAAAACTCATGAGATGGAAGACGCCTATATGAAAGCTGATGAGATTGAAAAGAAGGGGAATCAAGCCGTTATATTGGAGGTTGCTCTTGAAGCCAAATCCCATATTGATGATATGCTAGATGATAATAGTCCTAAGACTGATAATGAGCAAACAGATAAGAAAGATACTATTAATCAGAAGGATGAAAAGGAAGAAGCTAACCCAAATGCTGAAAAATCCCAAGCTGGGAATCTACCTGAGTTTCAAACCATTACATCAATAGATACTGCGCTCGAAGTTTATAAAGGTAGTGCGGAAATAAAAAAGGAAATTACTATTTTAGCTCAAGAATGTAACATCGACGAGGAAAGTATGAAGGGCATTGCTGTTGATGAGACTGTATGATTATTCTTTATTGGATTGCGCCCATACTGGGCGCACCAATAAAAAAGACACCTTGAGTATCTCAAAGTGTCTTAGGAAAGCGGGTGATGGGAATCGAACCCACGTGGCCAGCTTGGAAGGCTGGAGTTCTACCATTGAACTACACCCGCACAGATTTGGCAACCACCTACTCTCCCGGTCCGTCTCCAGACAAGTACCATCGG
>JAEZKI010000416.1 GCA_023415525.1 Bacillota bacterium
GCCTTGGGCTGCAAACTTTTCACCTGTTGCAATAAATTCTTCCCAAGTTTTTGGGAGGGCTACGCCTACTTGATCAAATACGGTTTTGTTATAGTAAACATTTCTACCTGTTGTAGATACTGGAATAGCATTTAAAATACCATTACTTCTACCAAAGGCTAAATCATTTTCTGAATAGTTATCAAGAGCGATACTGTCCTTTAAGGTTTCAAGATCATAGAAGCCTTTTCCATCCCTTGACAAACGGCTAAGCCAATCATAGTTTACTTGAATAATATCGGTACAAGTTCCCCCAGCTAATTGGGTTGTAATCTTTTCAGCATGACCATCCCATCCACCATACTCTGATTTTACTGTAATATTGGGATTGAGTTCTTCAAATTTTTTAATAGCATCTAATGTAGCAGTGTGTCTGTCATCACCACCCCACCAAGAAATACGAATTTCAACTTTTTCATCTGATTTTGCCTCTTCTTTCTTTTCTTCCTTTGGTGCCTCTGTCTTAGTGTCTGGTGCTGTTGTTGCTGGTGATTCTTCTTTTTTTGTTCCTCCACAACCTACCATAGAAGTTGCTAACATACATGTTGCTAATGACATAGCCAATGCTTTTTTCATTCTACTGATCCTCCCATTTTATTGAGTTATTATTTTAAATCTTAAATTCATCTTTCCTGTCTTGTCTTAAAAGTCTACTAGTAAGCCTTCTTAAGTTTCCCATTCCTTCTTAAAAGCTCCCTTTACCTATTATGGATTCATCTAATAGCCGATTAAGATAGGTTATAACTTATGTACACTCATTTGCTATATAGCTATACTCTTTAGGGATTTTATTGAAGTCTTAATACATTTAAATATTATATATTTTTAGAATATATTGCTATATAAAAAATTGTTCAATTATATTTACTTTTATATATATTGCTATAACTTTGTTGTATTTCATAGTCACCTTTACTAAATTAGCCACTTATTCCTCCTATACTACTATGCAATTACTACATATTTTTATCATATTTTGTTGTTCCATCTCTTTCTTATACAAATCTTGCTTTCTTCTGGACACAAAAAAAGCTCTAAAACTAAGGCTTATTTTGCCTTAATGATTAGAGCTTCTCTATTATTTCTGAGCTATTAGACCTAACATAAATTTTTTGTCTAGCATGGCCTCTTGAGGCTTTATCTCCTCTCGAAGCAAGGTAATATCTGGCTTATTTACCTTTAGCCATGCCATGATTGTATCGTAGTGAACAATTCCCTCATTTAAAGGCGGCTTCTCCATCTCTCCTTGTTTATTGAAGGCAATGCTCTTCATATGTATAACACAAACCTTGTCTCCGAAACACTTAAAACACCTCTCCCACAATTCATCTTGCTTTTCAACGTTTTCTGCCGTTAACAAATTAACAGGGTCAAAAATGATTTTAAGACGCTCTGAAGGTACTTCTTCTAGAAGTCGTTTGGTGAGTTCAGGTGTATTTAAGGTATGATAAGCTACAGGTTCAATCCCCACATCGATGCCCAATAGCTCAGCTTTTTCTACCATTTGCCTCACAGAATCCACCAAAAGCTTAAAGGCAACTTCTCGTTCTTCTTCTGTTCCATAAAAATGAGTAGTTTCTGTTCCAATACAGCCTGCTTCTAAAGGTTTTACCATCTCCATTGCTCTTAAGAATTTTTTCATTTCACCTGCTCTGGCCTCATCCTCTAGCAAGGCGGGATTAATATAGCACCCTAGTACAGCTACCTCTAATTGGGCCTCTTTACAAGCTCTATGAATGGCCTCTACTTCTTCTTCACTTACCTCTAAATAATTTTGTATTCCCTCAATAGCTTTAGGCAGAGCCAGTTGAATCGCTTCAAAGCCATCTCCTTTAATACGCTCTACTAATTTCTCTGCTGTCAACTTTCCATAGTCATGTGCTCTAACGCCAATCTTCATTCTATTTCTCTCTCCTTGGATTTTTTACTCTTTCTAACAAATAAAAAGTGCTAGACAACTCCTTCTAGAACCTTTGTTGTCTAACACTCTTTTTTACTATCTCAAGTCTGTTGTCACAATATTGTCCATATCATCAAAGGTTTGGTTCTCTCCAGCCATTCCCCAGATAAAGGTATAGTTTTTAGTTCCTACACCACTATGAATGGACCAACTTGGTGAAATAACCGCCTCTTCGTTTTGCATCACCACATGACGGGTTTCTTGAGGTTGACCCATCATATGGAAAACAACATCATCTTGTGACATATCAAAGTATAAATAAACTTCCATTCTTCTTTCATGAGTATGTGAAGGCATTGTATTCCATAAGCTACCACTTTCAAGTGCTGTAAGTCCCATAACAAGTTGACAGCTTTGACAAACTGCTGGATGTACATATTGGTAAATGGTTCTTACATTAGCATTTTCAGGTGTTCCAAGATGTCTTGGATTAGCATCCTTTTGTGTAATTTTATGTAGAGGATAGACATGATGAGCAGGTGTGCTATTGATATAGAATTTAGCAGGTGTGGCTGCATCTACACTCTCAAAGATAACTTCTTTTGTTTCTTTTCCTATATAAAGGCCATCTCTTTGATCCATTTCTATCTTTTGACCGTCTACAGTAATGAATCCCTTACCCCCAATATTAATAACGCCCATTTCTCTTCTTTCAAGGAAGTATTCACTGCCTAATTCTTTACTTCCTTCAATGGCAAGCGGTTTATTTGTAGGTACAGCTGCCCCTGTAATAATACGATCTACATGGCTATAAACCATTTTTATTTCACCTGGTACGAAAAGATTTTGGATAAGGAAATTTTCTCTTATTTCTTCTGTTGTCATTTTTTTTGCTTCATTTGGTCCAATACTATATCTTACTTCCATTTTTATACTTCCTCTCTTTCAACACTAAATTGTATGCTTTCATTATAGAATATTTCTTCTCCAATTACATGACTTTTCTTGTCTTGTTTATGTCTATTTTGCGCCTATATACCTTCATTGCCCTACAAATCCCCTCATTGTTAGGAGAAGAAGGGTAATATTCCTTTATAAGCTTCAAACGGAAATAGCAGACAATTAAGAAAGCTCTTACAGTAATATTTTATCCTTTATGGGTAATTTATTAGCTATATTTTGTAATTATAAGGGTTTCATTGACTTTCATTTGGTATAATTCTATAATAACAGATGAAAGCGCTTACATTTTAGGAGGTGGGTTATCATAACGATTTATGACATCGCCCAACAAGCTGGTGTTTCCATTGCTACCGTATCAAGAGTACTTAATGGCAATGCCAATGTGCGTGAGAAAACCAGAGAAAAGGTTTTGGCTATTATGGAAAAAGAGGCGTACACTCCTAATATCTTTGCTCGTGGCCTAGGCCTTAACTCCATTAAAATGATTGGACTTTTGTGCACAGATGTATCTGATATTTTTTACGCAAAAGCTGTATCAGTTATAGAAAATGCCTTAAAACCTCATGGTTTTAACTCCATGCTCTGTTGCACAGGTAATAATCTGGAAGATAAGAAAAAATACATAGAGCTTTTGTTAGCTAACCGTGTAGATGCTCTTATTCTTATTGGTTCTACATTTAAAGAAAAGACGGATAACTCCCATATTGCTAAAGTATCTTCGCAAATTCCCACTGTGGTTATTAATGCCCTTATTGATTTACCTACAACTTACTGTGTGGTTTGCGATCAATTCCAAGCGATGTATGATAATGTTCGT
>JAEZKI010000267.1 GCA_023415525.1 Bacillota bacterium
ACATAATACCTACAAGAGGAGTGAGTTTGCCCACATGTTTAGAATAAGTCCTTGCTTTTTCTTCTTTACCTGCACCTATAGAGTTACCAATCATAATAGATGCTGCTGTAGCAATACCTATAAGGAAGATCATAAACATATTATTAAGTGTTGTTGCGATTTGCATAGTAGCTACGGCACTGGTTCCAATGCGAGCATAGGCAATGGAGTAAAAAGTGAGGCCAATAGAAAAAATAAGTTCATTTACAATAACAGACCATGAGGTAACAAAATAAACTTTTATCGTTTCCCAATTAAAGTTTATAAGCTCTTTTAGATGAGCTGCTACTTTATTTTTGGTAAAGTAGACAACAGTTACTATAAAGACCATTTCTAATATTCTAGCAAGGGTAGTAGCCAATGCCGCTCCTCTTACTCCCATCTCAGGTGCTCCTAAATTTCCAAAAATAAATACCCAGTTTAGAAACGCATTGGCTAATACACCGATTAAGCTAGCAAACATAGGCATTTTGGTTTGTCCTATACTTCTAAGGGCTGCTGAATAGCCTTGTGTAAAGTTCATAAATAGACAGCTAATAGCTACCATACGTAAATACTCTGCCCCTAACTTAATGACTTCTGTATCTTTTGATAAAATCCCCATAATACTTTTGGAGAAGAAGAAAGCTCCTAAGGCAAAGAATGAAGAAGCGATAAGTCCAACAGTTAAATCTAATCCCAAAAATGTTTTAATGCTCTTTAGTTCTTGTTTTCCCCAAAGTTGTGACATAAATACACTGGCCCCAGCATTAATCCCCATTAAACACAGTGTAAAAATAAAAATATATTGATTGGCTAGACCCACAGAAGCTATGGCTGCTTCCCCTAAAGTTCCTACCATCATATTATCTACTAAATTAAGAGAAGAGGTAATAAAGCTTTGAAGAGTAATAGGCACTGCCAATAACCAAAGGGTTTTTAAAAATGCTGTATCTTGAAATACTTTTTTCATGACTATCTCCTTTGCAATCCTTTTTTAATTATTTTCAACAAAAAAAGCAAATGGGTTGTTGGAGCCGCCCATCTGCTTTTTATACGCTTTTATAAACTTAATCTCTATGGTATTATTATCTACGTCACTTATTGTCCTATAAGTTCTTTGAAATGTCAATAGTCAATTAACTAACCCTTTCGTTAACTCCTAACTATTACTTGCCCTTTCTTACCTCTTCAATACCATACTTTTTAATTTTCTTAAGTATTTTCTTAGAACCTCTTGTAATATCTTTTTCCAGCTTTCTTTCTGAAAAGCTTATAAAAAGGCTGGATAAATCATAGCCTTCTGGATAAAGTTCCTTGGCCTTAACCTTTAATTGAAGCTGCCTTTCATGTATTTTTATGATTTCTCCTCTAAAAAATACTTCACATTGATTCTGTTCATCGGTCCCTGTATAAATAAGGCCAAAATCCTTATACTCGGTTAAATAAACTCTATCACCCTTTTCAAAGGTTTCACCTTCTTGTCTTACACGAGGCGCCTCCTCTTGCCTTTTATCCCCCTTTCTAATACGTGAAGAATCTACTTGTTTGTTATCATAATTTTTAGTTTCCATATAAAGTTTAGCTTTTTGAAGGATTTTTTCTTCTACCCCCATCTTTTTGGAAATCCATAGGGCATTACTTTCCCCTGATTTTCCTATAAGAAGCTTATAAAGGGGCTCCATTGTGTCTGGGTTAAACTGCATGGCTGCATTTTCAAAGTCTGAATGGCTAAGGGAAAAGTTTTTTATCTCATTGTAGTGAGTCGTTGCAAGAATAATAGCCCCTTTATGATAAAGTTCTTCTAAAATGGCTATAGCTAAGGCTGCTCCTTCACTCGGTTCCGTTCCTCCCCCTATTTCATCAAATAATAATAAGGTCTTTTTATCTGTTGCATTTATAATGGAGGCAAGGTTCTTGACATGAGAAGAAAAAGTACTTAAAGAATTAGCAATACTTTGGTCGTCTCCTATATCTACAAAGACCTTATCAAATACTGATAACTCTGTTCCTTCTTCTACTTGAATATGAAAGCCTGATTGCATAGCTAAAGTCATTAAACCTACCGTCTTTAATACAAGGGTTTTTCCCCCGGCATTAGGTCCTGTAATAACCAGACTTCTAAAATTTGTACCCATTTCTAAGTTAAGGGGAACCACTTTGCCTTCTAAGAGAGGATGCTTGGCACCTACTAGGTGAATCACCCCATAATCATTTAAGCGTGGGGCTCTTCCATCAATAGCTAGACTGTATTTGCCTTTGGCAAAAATCATATCATATTGTCCCATGATTTCCACATTATTTTTTAAGATAGCTAAACTTTCATAGACAAGCCCAGTGAGATAACTTAATACCTTATAAACTTCTACTTCCTCCTCTAACTTTAAGCTTAAAAGAGCCAGGGCTGGTTTACTTACACTTTGGGGTTCAATAAAAACTGTTTTATTAGAGCTTTCTATCACCGTTCCTTCTATCTTGTTTTTATAGGCTGCCTTAATAGGAATGGTTAATCTTCCTTGCCTTCTAGAAATAAAAAATTCTTGGATATAGGGTTTATTCTGAGGATTTTTTAGAAACTTATCTAGCTTTTCTTCTACTTCTCCTTCTGCTAAGATGATATGTCTTCTTATTCTCTTTAACTCGCTACTGGCACTGTCTTCTACTCTATTATTACGAATGGCCCCTTCAATTTCTTCTTTTATATGAGGAAGTTCTTGTATCCCTAGGCTATAACCTTGAAGGGTTGGGGCATAAAAGGCTTTATCTTGCATATAGTCTTTTATCTTTTTACAGCCTCTTACAAAAGCGGCTACATCACTTAAACCTTCTGCATCTAAAATCATATCTTTTTCTACCCTGTCTATAAGCTCTTCAATATGAACAATGCCTTGTAAGGGAATTGTTCCTGTATACAGCATCAGGGCTTTTGCTTCTGTTGTTTCTAATAATCTATTTTCTACAACCCCTTTATTGCCACTTGGGGTAAGTCCTTCAATCAGACGCTTTCCTAAACTACTGGTGCAATATGATTTTACTCTTTCTTTAAGCTCATTATATTGTAATTTTTCAAAGGTATGGCTATTCATGTTTTTGGTCTCCTTATAGTTCTTTCTTTTTTCTTATCTTTTAAAAGTCTATAAAGTCCCCTCTTAGGAGGTAGATTATTGAAATTGCTTATTTAGAAAGTAGGTACTATCTGAGAAAATCCTTGATCCTCTAAAAAATACTTCATTCTTTAAAAACATCTGCTTTCTAAACACAAAAAAGTAGCGCTCTTTAGGATACGCTACTTTTTATAACTCCACTGCAGGCAAGAAAACTCTGAAAAGTCCTTCGAACCTAAAGTTGGATTTTATTTTTATGCAAAATAAAAGAGGCTATACGTATCTTTATAGACTAGAAAATAACGGCAACACAAATAAAAGGGCTTTCCCTTCTCTGTTTCCTTATTTTCCTATTCATTTATCTATTAAGATACTACTGCACTCATCAAACACCTCGTCTATTTTATAATCTACCTTTATGAGAAGTATATACCCGTTATTTCTCCTTGTCAAATCCTTTTTAAATTTCTAAGTTCTTAGTCACCTTGTTATGCTTTGTTTAGTGGGTAATTTTTCAATGTTGACAGCTCTCTTTTAAGCAAGGTATGATAGTTATGCTTTTAGGTTTATCGATTATATAACTTTCAATTATTTTTTATTTAAAGGACGGTCATCATGCGTTTACCTCAACTCCCTAAAATTGGATTACGTACTCTTAAAACAGCTCTTGCTGTATTTCTTTGTCTCTTACTCATACCTAATGAACCCTTTTTTGCCTGTATGACAGCAGTTATTTGTCTTCAACAAACACTCCCCCACTCTGTTCAAGTGGGAGTCAATAGGGCCTTAGGGACAATTTTAGGTGGTCTTATTGGTTTATTTTTTCTTGCTATTTGTCGCTTTATTAATTTCCATTATTCCTTTGCTTTTGGTAAAAGACCTCTAATCGATCTTATGGTTGCCCTAGGTATTATTATGGTAATCTATATCTTTAATCTTTTAAAACGTCCTACAGCTATTCCTATCGCCTGTATTGTGTTTTTAGCCATTACTACTGTCAATGCCTATAAAGCACCTTTTTACTATGCCCTTAATCGTACCTTTGAAACACTTCTAGGTATTTTTATCGCTTTATTGGTTAATAAGTTTATTGTCCCCCCACAAGAAGAGGATAATTTCTAAAGAGGGTTTTTTCTATTATCTTCAGGAGTATTATTTCCACTTAGCTTGCTTCATAGTCTCTAATATTCCTGTTTCCATCTGTTTTTTTACATAAGCTATTCTTAATCCTGCTAATGTTGTTGGGAAATCGTCCATAGGAAATGGAACTGTTCGTGGAAATTCTTTTAACATATTGTTAGGAAGCTTCAGCACAATCTTTTTCCATTGACCACTCCCGTTCTGCTTGGATTGATCTTTATCTAGCCCTTCGTTCACATTATTTAGGTCACCCGCTTTTAAAGTATGTAATACTGTACGAACATAGTCCGTCTCGATATGGGATATTAAAAAGGCTCCTATTTTGTTTTCGTCCCTTCTTACTTTTATTTTTTCTCCTGTTGTATCCCATTTATCTGCTGTCTCTCTAAATTTAGTCACTTGATAATGAGTAGTCAAATCATTTATGTATTGAAGTGCCTGATCTATCTCC
>JAEZKI010000477.1 GCA_023415525.1 Bacillota bacterium
GCCTATGCTATCTTTACATGGTGCGATGCAAACTTTTTTTGATTGGGCCACTTTATATGATTCCAGCTATTTTAGTACCCCTATTTTAGCGATAACCTATAGTGAGTGGTTAGGAGAAGTAGAAGCAGCAGAGAGCATCCTTAAAATGTGGAATGTATTAGGTGGGAATGATGGTATAAAATTATGTATGAATAAGGGAACAGCTTTTGAGGCTATTAAAGAGCGCGTAGAAAGAATAGGAGAAGATTTCTATCGTATAATGAAACAAGAAAGAGAAAGTATAGCTTCTACGGAAAGACAAGTATACACTTATTTGAAGAGTGGACAGAGTTTAAATCGCTCAAAGGATTTACAAGAGATAGAATCAGATAGCCTAGCTCCTCAAAATGATCAGGAAGTAAAAGAAAGCAAAGTAGAAATAAAAAGCCTAACGGATATTTTAAAGGGACAAGGTAATAAAGTTAATTTATCAACAAAAGAGCAGACGATTAAAGAGATTACCAGTTTGCTGAAAAAACAGGTGAATAAAGAAGAGGGTAAAGAACAGGACGAATTTGTCACATTGCCAGCAGGAATCTACAAAAAGCCTACAGCTTATTCCCATGTGCCAGTTATGCCACGCTATCTTCAACAGATTCCCCATTACTTTATCGCACAGTATGATAAAGAGCTGGATTTAACTATCAGGTATACGATTACGGATTCCAATGAGAAAGGTTTTATCTTGGTAAGAGATGGAGATTGTAGTTATATAGAAGAAGGAGAATCTTCTCCAACAGTAGATTTATGTATGGCTGAGGATACATTAATTGATTTAATGAAAAAACGTATGACTTATCAAAAGGCTTTTATGTTAGGCAAGTTAAAAGTAAAAGGTAACTTTGCTATTTTGCCTAAAATTGATCAAATCTTTACAGCAATGTAGAGGAGAAACTAAGAAACTAAGAATGAGAAAATATAGAAAGGATGAGTTGAAATGAAAGAAAACTGTATATTTTGTAAGATTGTTAGGGGAGAAATTCCATCCTTTACAGTATATGAGGATGACTATTTTAAAGCTATTTTAGATATTGCCCCTGCTAGTCCAGGACATACTTTAATTTTACCTAAGAAACATGCCAAGGATATTTTTGAACTTCCAGATGAAGAGGCAAAAAGACTTTATCCAGTAGTAAAGCAGCTTGCAACACGTATTAAGGAGGCTGTAGGGGCAGAGGGGATTAACATTATTCAAAACAATGGAGAAGTGGCGGGACAAAGTGTAGGACACTTTCATATTCATATTGTTCCAAGAAAGCAAGGAGATAAAGTCATACTCAATGTAACGACACATACGGAAACAAGTATGCAAGAGTTAAAAAGTATTCATGAAAAGATTACTCAAACAAAATAAGAGGGTTAAGGGAGGAAAAAACAGTGAAAAAGAAGCAAAAGCTAGGTGTTATAATGCTTGCTCTATTACTAAGCACAACCACTTGGGCAAATGCTAAAATTAGTTTAACTAATGGAGCGGTGGTTGCCGCAAAAGATGATGTTTTAGAAAATAAGAATTGGTTAAAGATTGAGTTAGAGGATGATATACCTACTACTGGAGCTATGTTTTTTATTCAAATAGAAAATAGCGAGTGGCAAGTACCTACAACAGAAACCACTATTGCTAGCTTGGCAGGACCTAATCAAGGAAAGATAGTAGGTTATTATAAGAAGAATAGTAATCGGGAAGTTCAAGTACAGCTTTATGGTGCAATGAGTTTGCAACCAGGACAGGCAGTGGCTGAAAGTGGAGATGTATTTAAAATTCCACTCCATGTCAAGTTGACAGGTGGAGAGGCTCGTGTATTTGTGGATAGTAATGGTTCAGTTGTATATGATCCTACTGTAGTACCTTTTACACAAACCAGTGGACAAGATAAAGAAGCAACTAAAAAGGAAGAGGAAGTGTCTTTAACTCCAGAATCTGTTCCAGTAGAAAAGACAGTTTGCTTCAAGATTGGTTCTAATAAATATACGGTAAATAATGAAGAGAGAGTTATGGAGGGAGTTCCTTATTTAGCAGAAGGACGTACGATGATTCCCTTACGCTATTTGGCTAATAGTCTAGGTTTTCTTGATGAAGCCATTCACTATGACAAAGGGAAGGTAACCCTTCAAAAGGAAGAGTTAGTAGTAGAATTGAATGTGGGAAGTAAAGAAATCAAAAAGGATGGTAAGCTTGCTCATAATATGCTTACGGAGCCTGTTTTAAAAGAAGGTAGGGTTTATGTTCCTATTGCGGAAGTTGGGGCCTTATTTGGAATTGAGGGGCAATGGGATCAGGAAAATCAAACAGCTACCTTTGTCATTAAAAACAAAGAGTAGTTAATATAACTTTATAAAAGGGAACTCCCTAACTAGTGAAGGCTAATTAGGGAGTTCCCTTTTTATTGAATTAGAAGCTAAAGGATTAGTTTAGGCAGTAAGACTATTTAAATCATCAAAGTATTGGTTGTACCAAACAAGGAACATAAAAACAGTCCAGATTTTACGACTGTTATCTGCTTTACCGGTATGGTGTTCATCAAGAAGAGCAATTAAGGCTTCTGTGTGGAAATACTTGTTAGCACAGGGGCTGGAGAAAGCAGCTTTAACCATAGCGTAGTATTTATCCTCTTTGAGCCAAACACGAATAGGAACAGGAAAGCCTAATTTTTTCTTGTTAGCTACAGCAGGAGGTAAATTGCGTTTTGCTGCTAAACGCATAGCATATTTGGTGTTTTCTTTATTAACCTTGTATTTAACAGGAACTTTAGAAGCTACTTCAAATACTTTTTTATCTAGGAAAGGAACACGTACTTCTAAGGAGTTAGCCATACTCATTTTATCCGCTTTGAGAAGAATATCCCCAGATAACCACATATGCATATCTACATATTGCATCTTTGTAACATCTTCTTTGTCCTTAACTTTAGCATAGATAGGTTTCACAAGTTCAAAAGGGTTAGGAGCAGATGTATGAATCTTGAGCAGTTTTTTGCGCTCGTCTTCAGAAAACATATAAGCATTTCCTACGAAACGTTCTTCCAAGTCTTTACTTGCACGAATAAGGAAGTTTTTACCCTTGAAGCTAAAAGGAAGAGCTTTTACAATACGGGCTAAAAAGACACGAAATCCTTTTGGTAACTTGCGATAGGTAGCTGAATCCAATGGTTCTTTATAAATATTGTAACCCCCAAAGAATTCATCAGCTCCTTCTCCTGAAAGTACCCCTTTAACGGTTTTACTAGCTAGCTCACAAACAAAATATAAAGCCACTGCAGCAGGGTCAGCTAAAGGCTCGTCCATGTAGTATTGAACTTTAGGAAGGACTTTCCAATATTCTTCAGGTGTAATAACCTTATTATTATTAGG
>JAEZKI010000506.1 GCA_023415525.1 Bacillota bacterium
CTCACAAAAATCTGTCCTTGCACACAGGTAACACGCCTTAGAGTAAAGCAAGCCATTAAAGAGGGAGCAGATACCCTGGATAAGCTTAAAGAAAAAACAGGTGTCATGACAGGTTGCTGTAAGGGGAGACGTTGTCGTGAAAGCATTAAAGGCTTATTAGAAAGTAGCAAAGAGGAACAAAAAACAGATTTTATGGAAACATTTTAAAGGATAAAGGTTGAAACTTTTGTAATTTATGTTATAATAAGGAGTACATTATCGCTTTCAACAGGAAGGAGGAGGTCAAATGGCAAAGGATCGCACAAGCTATAAGCTGATTGCCAATAACAAAAAAGCTTATCATGACTATTTTATAGAAGAAACCTATGAAGCAGGCATTGTGCTAGCAGGAACAGAAGTCAAGTCCATTCGTCAAGGCAGTTGTTCTGTCAAAGAGAGTTTTATTAAACTCAAAGACGGTGAAGCTTACATCTGGAACATGCATATCAATCCTTACGATCATGGGAATATCTTTAACAAAGACCCACTTCGTACCCGTAAACTCCTACTTCACAAACGAGAAATCAACAAGCTCATTGGTGTCATTGCTCAAAAAGGCCTCACCTTGATTCCTCTCAAAGTCTACATCAAAGGGAGCCTTGTAAAAGTTGAAATAGGTCTTGCAAGAGGTAAGAAGCTTCATGACAAACGAGAAGATATTGCTAAAAAAGATATCCGTCGTCAAAATGAACGCGACTTCAAAGTCAAAAACTTATAGTGCCAAAACAGTCGATTGGCCACATCAAACCTTCAGCCCTTTATAATAGCCTAATACCACAAGTATTTGGGCTAAGAGCAAAATAACAACGAGTATTTTGTTCAATATATAAGGGGGTGCACTGGTTTCGACGGGGGTCACGTCTATAGGGGCAGCCATCCGTAGTACGCCGGAGTCTACGTTAAAAGCTGGCATTAAAATTAAACGCTGAAGATAATTTAGCAATCGCTGCCTAGTTTGCAGCAGTCCGCCTAGGTCCTCCGCAACCTAGATCCGGGCTTCGACTAGCGGACCCTTCACCTGCCAAAGCTTTGAGGCAACGTGAATACTATGAAGCTACTGAAACCAAGAGCCAGCCTTTAGGCGCTTGGTAGAGGGAATGTCAAAGATAAGGCTATGATGGTAGAGACCACAATATCCGGGCTTTCGGACAGGGGTTCGATTCCCCTCACCTCCATCTACGGTAAGCACATATATTGAAGTGGTTATAATAGAAGATAAAAAAACTAGCGAGAAATCGCTAGTTTTTTTGTTTATTAAAATAATATATAATAGTAATAAAATAAATAAAATTAGAGGGTAACGTATGGGTCAAAAATATGAGAGTAAGTTAAAAACAGATAATGGGGACAAGGATGATGAAATTAATACAAGTGCACTAATGAAAGATTTGATAGGTACAAGTGAGCTACAAAAGGCAATAGAGCAAACAACAAGGTTGTCGATGCCGGCAATTAATACAAGTGCACTAATGAAAGACTTAATAGGCAAAAGTGGGCTACAAAAGGCAATAGAGCAAACAGCAAGGCTGTCGATGCCGGCAATTAATACAAGCGCACTAATGAAAGACTTAATAGGCAAAAGTGGGCTACAAAAGGCAATAGAGCAAACAGCAAGGCTGTCGATGCCAGCAATGCAGACGAGTGTACTAATGAAAGACTTAATAGGCACAAGTGAGCTACAAAAGAAAATAGAGCAAACAGCAAGGCTGTCGATGCCAGCAATGCAGACGAGTGCATTAATGAAAGACTTAATAGGCAAAAGTGGGCTACAAAAGGCAATAGAACAAACACCAAGGTTGTCGATGCCAGCAATGCAGACAAGTTCACTTGTGAAGGAGATATTAGGCAATAGAAGAAGTCAAAATCCAATAAACCAATTAGGAGGAGTGACAATAGATGGCAAATCTTTAGTTGGACAAGTTGATTGGAAAATAGATAATTTATTTAAGAGTGTTAAAGAAATTAAGGATGAATTTGAAATTTTAAAATCAAATATAAAGCAAATAGCTCATCTTACTGAAAATATAGCTATTCAAAGAATTGATATTCCTATTGATAAATGTATTGAGAATTATATTAAAGAAAATAACATCATAGATCAAAAAGAAATGCAAGAAGATCGTGATATTCAAGATTTAAAAGTTGTTTTGCAGAATAACTATGAACTTAATGAACAAATGATAGAGATTATAAATGTATTACATAACCTAGAAAAGCAAGTTGGAGATGGGAATAAGCCAAGTATTAAAAAGTATTCTTTTATGTTTTTTATAATCTTGTTAATTCAAAGTATAATGAGTAATGTATTTAGTGCCATAGGGGATGAAATGATTCAAGAGCCTACTAAAGCTATAATTAGGCATATAAAGACATATGTAAAAGAACAAATGAAGGAACAATCTGGTAATGAGAATAGTGCTGAAAAACTTAATTTGATTATAAAAGGAAAATGTAGTATTAGGAATGGACATAGGCTGAAAGCTAAGACAATATCCAATATATATTTTGGAGAGGCAGTAATAAAAGTTGATAAATATAGAAGATGGTCCCAAATAGTATTCTTTAATCAATATGGTGAACAAGAGACAGGGTGGGTACAAAGTTGCTATTTAGAAAAGGTGCAAAAAAGAAATAAGAGATAAAATTTGAAAGTAAATGTACTTATAAAAAACTTGCGAGAAATCGCTAGTTTTTTTGTTTTGTAGCTTTAGCTCAATTACTACCAGCTTTGCTGGTGAGAATTAAAATTTTATAGTATAGAAAAACACCTCCAATGTTAAAATGATAGAGGTTCGCCAACCGTATCAAAAACAAAGGAGGTATTGTGATGAATGACATATAAAGTTTATCACATTCCAAATGGAGATGTAAATAGCATAAAGAAGGACAGCTGCGCCAGTAATAGTAATGTGGTTGGTGGACTATTCAATGCATTTTAAGATGCTTTCCAGTAATACGTCCTTTTAGGGCTGATGCATACCACCAGTTCAACTAATGGTTTTGATTAAAAAGCTATATTACAATAAATGAAAAAGAAGAATAGGTCAAATAATCAAACTATAGATAGTTGCCTATGGTTTTAAAACAACTTTGATACAGTTATCTTCCTTTTTATCAAAGATGGAATAGGCATGACGACCTTCTGCTAAATTAAGAGTATGGGTGATAATGTCTGTTGCATCAAATTTCTGACTATGGATTAAATTAAGGATTTTTTCTGTATAAGCTTGAGCAGGACATTGCCCCATTTTTAGGGTAATATTGCGAGAAAAGAAATCACCTAATGGGAAGTTATTATAACGGCTACCATATACACCTACAAAGACTACAGTACCACATTTGCGGACAGCTTGAGTGGCAATTTCAATAGCAGATTTAGATCCTCCTTGTAGTTTAAGGGCAGTTTCTACTTTTTCGACAAGAGACATTTTACCATCTAAGCCAACACAGTCTATGACCACATCAGCACCACCATGGGTAATTTCTTTGATATATTCACCTACATTATCATAATCTTCAAAGTTGAGTGTTTCAACACCTTCGTATTTCTTTGCATGATTTAAACGATAGTCCACACAGTCTACGGCAATAACACGTTTTGCACCATGATAAAGTGCCCATTTACAGGTGAGGAGTCCTACAGGACCACAGCCTAAGACAACAACAGTATCTCCAGGTTTCATTTTACTGATTTCAACGCCCCAGTAGGAGGTAGGTAAAATATCTGTACAAAATAAGACTTGTTCATCCATTAATTCTGCTGGTACGATGATGGGACCTACATTAGCATAAGGGACACGAAGATATTCAGCTTGTCCCCCTGGATAGCCACCATAAGTATTACTATACCCCAACAAACCACCTACTTCACCGTTAGGATTAGAGTTATCACACTGACTATATAAGCCATGATTACAAAAGAAGCAGTGACCACAAGATACAGGAAACGGAACAATAACACGATTCCCTTTTTTGACTTTTGTAACATCTTTTCCAACTTCTTCAACAATACCCATTGTTTCATGACCAAGTACAAAGCCGTGAGGTGTATTAGGAATCATGCCGTGAATAAGATGTAAATCAGAGCCATAGATGGCTGTAGAGGTAACTTTAACAACAATATCATCTGCTTTTTCGATTGTAGGGTCATTTACTTTTTCTACCTCTACATGATTAATCCCTTTATACACAATTGCTTTCATATAAACC
>JAEZKI010000529.1 GCA_023415525.1 Bacillota bacterium
GGTAGATGTTATCAGGAACACTAGGAGGAATACTTCCAGCTAAAACAAGGAAGTCACCTTCTTTTAGTACCTCTAGCTTTTCAAAAAGTTCCCTTAAGTCTTGTGGAGTGATTTGGGGACCACTCCCGTTAATATCTGTTTCCCCGCCAGACTTTAATTTGACATTAATACGTGAAAAACCATTATCTAGGGTAATGAAGTCATGAGCAACCTTTAGTTTGCTTAAGGTGTTTTCAATTGCTTTTCCACTAAAACCAGCCACGAAACCCAGAGCCTTGTTAGGGATATTTAAGGTGTTGAGGACAATGGAAACATTAATGCCTTTTCCACCAGGATAAATTTCCTCTTTATTGCTCTTATTAATGGCTAGAGTATTTAAGTTTTCAACGTGCATAACATAATCCAATGAAGGATTAAGTGTAACGGTATAAATCATTGCTTGTACCTCCCTCAGTTCAGAAAATTGCATTTTCATAATTTATATAGATAGAGTCTACGATTATAGTTCCCATAACCTTATTATAATATGACTTTAATTACAAAAAACGCATTCTTACTAAAAATGTGTAGTTAATAAATAACTCTATAAAAAGCAAAGTATATTATAGGGTTTAAATATTGAGAAGTAAAGTTTAAAGAGTTCATTATATATTTAAAAGAGTTAGGGATATATCTAGATTAGAAGTCATTTCAGATTATATTGTTTTGAGTGAATAAAGTAGTGACAAAAGCATACAGATTGAACAAAAAATGAGACGTGGGTCTAAAATAATAGTTGATTTATGTAGGGTAATAAGTTAGAATAGGTTATGGAAACGGTACCGAAAAGGGTACCAATTAATTAAAAGTTATTTTTAGATGTTAAATTGCTAAGGGGGAAGCCTTGTGTAGCAATTTAATAGAGAAGGACAGACATAAGACATCAGTGTGACAACATGAGAGGAGTTAGAGTTATGAGACTAAATAAATTATCTAAAGCTTTACTTGCAGGTTCACTTATTATAGTGATGGGAGCTTCTGTTGTAGGTTGTGGCAACAAGCAAGTGGAGGCTACACCTAATGGTGGGCAGGCCCAAGGTAACACAAGTGCAGAAAAGGTAGAAGTAGAAATTTTTCAGTTTAAAGTAGAAATATCAGAAGCCCTCCAAAAGGCTGCTGAACTCTATATGGCAGAGCATCCTAATGTAACGATTAACCTTCAAACTGTTGGTGGTGGTGATGATTATGGTGCAGCCCTTAAAGCCAAGTTCCAGTCAGGTCAAGAACCCACTATCTTTAATGTAGGAGGTCCACAAGATGTAGCAGACTGGCAAGAAAAACTTGAAGATCTAAGTGATCAAAGTTGGGTAGAACGAGCAGGAAGTACACTAGGTGCAGTTACTTCAGACAACAAGATATATGGTATGCCTTATGGTGTTGAAGGTTATGGAATTGTTTATAACAAAGCAATCTTTGAGGCAGCAGGTATTGATGCCACCACTATTGTGGACACAGCTTCTATGGATAAGGCCTTTGCACAGCTAGATGCCAAGATTAAAGCCGGCGAACTAAAAGAGCAATTCCCCTTATTAGAAGCAGTAGTAGAAATGCCTGTTAAAGAAAAATGGGTAACAGGACTTCATAGCTCCAATATCTTTATTAACCAAGAATTTGAAACAGGTGTAGAAGCTTATAATGCAAAAGAAATTGCTTTTGAAAAAAGTAAAGAATTTAAAGAGTACTTTGATCTCATGGTAAAATACTCTGCGAATAGTGAGACACCTACTAAACTCAATGCCATAGATTATGCTACACAAGTGGGGCAAGGCCTAGCTATTGAACGTGTGGCAGCTATTCAACAAGGAAACTGGGTTTATGGGGATGTAAAAAATGTAGATGAAAATGTAGCTGAAAACTTAGGCTTCCTTCCAGTAGGTGGCGATAGCATTCCTTTAGGTGTTCCAATGTACTGGGCCATTAATAGTACCCAACCTGATGTAGAAAAAGCAGCAGCTAAGGATTTTTTAAACTGGCTTTATTCTTCTGATGAAGGTAAAAACATTGTAGTCAATGAATTCTTCTTTGTTCCACCATTTACTGGTTATGACAACTTCCCTGCACAAGATGCACTTGGAAAAGAAATTATGCGTTTCCAAGCAGAAGGAAAAACAACTCCTTGGGTATTTATGGGCTATCCTACAGCTTGGGGTGAAGATACACTAGGTATTAACCTCCAAAAGTATGTAGCAGGTGAACTATCTTGGGAAGAAGTTATTGAAGATGCTAAAGCAAAATGGATAGAAGCTAGAAAATAGAAGCATAGGATATTACTTATTCAGGATGGTGATTGACATGAATAAAGGCATGAAGAAATGGTTTTGGATATTTACAGGTCCCGTCCTTCTTATATTTACCTTGATTGTATTGATTCCTATTATAATGGGTATAGGGTATTCTTTTACTTCTTGGAATGGGATTTCGAGTCAAATAGACTTTGTGGGACTTGAAAATTATAAAGCTGCATTTGCAGACACAGAGTTTTTTAATTCATTTGTTTTTACAGCCAAATTTGCATTTGTAGCTGTGATAAGTATTAATCTAGTGGGCTTTTTATTAGCCCTTCTCGTTACCTCTGGTTTAAAGGGAAGTAACTTTTTAAGAGGGATTTTCTTTATTCCAAATTTAATCGGAGGATTAATCTTAGGTTTTATATGGCAATTTATCTTTACTAAAGGCTTTGATGCCATAGGTGCCAAGCTAGGTGTCGAGTGGCTCAGAGGGTGGCTTTCAACAGAAGCCACCGGCTTTTGGGGCCTTGTCATCTTAATGACTTGGCAAATGGCAGGTTACATGATGATTATTTACATAGCAGGTCTTCAAAATATACCAGATAGTGTATTAGAAGCAGCAGCTATTGATGGGGCTAATAAATGGGAAGTTTTAAGGCGCATTACTTTACCTCTTGTAACTCCTTCTTTTACAGTAGGGGTATTCCTTACTTTAGCCAACTCCTTTAAGCTTTACGACCAAAATTTATCCTTAACAGCAGGAGGCCCAGGGAATTCTACACAGATGGTAGCTATGAATATTTATAGGACGGCCTTTACAAATAGTAAATTTGGATTGGCTCAATCCAAGGCGGTACTCTTTTTAATTGTACTGGGTATTGTAGCTATTACCCAGATGTACTTAAGCAAGAAGAAGGAGGTAGAAATGTAATGGTAGAAAAAAAGACCAATAAATGGTTGTTGGGAATACTGGCATTTTTAGCAGGGACTACCTTTTTAGCTCCTTTTTACTTAGTTATTATTAATTCTTTTAAAACGCAAAAAGGTTTTTTGTTGGATGTCATGGGACTACCAGGTAGTTATTTTACCTTAAAGAACTATGTTGAAGCTTTTAAAAAATTAGAGTTTATGCGAGCAGCAACCAATTCGTTGCTCATTACAGTTATAACCGTTGTTTTATTGATTTTATTAACCTCTATGGCAGCTTGGATGCTAGTGCGCACTAAGACAAAGTTTAGTACTTTTATCTTTTTAATGTTTTCAGCGTCTATGTTAGTGCCTTTCCAAGCAGTTATGCTTCCCCTTATTCGTATTATGGGTAAACTGCATATGCTGAATCCAGTAGGGTTAGTGATTGCATACATAGGTTTTGGAACAGCCATGTCAGTTGTGATGTATCATGGTTTCATTAAAAGTGTTCCAGTAGAAATTGAAGAAGCAGCTACAATTGATGGATGTAGTAGATGGAGTATATTTTGGAAGATTGTCTTTCCTCTTCTAAAACCTATTACTGTCACTATTTCTGTTTTAAATGCTATGTGGATATGGAATGACTTCTTACTTCCACAATTAGTTATTAATAAACCAGCTTGGCAAACGATTCCTCTTAAGATGTTTTACTTCTTTGGACAGTTTGCAAAGAGATGGGATTTAGCTTTGGCAGGACTTATTATTGCCATGATTCCTATCGTGGCCTTTTATCTAGCCATGCAGAAACACATTGTTAAAGGTGTCATGCAAGGAGCTATTAAGTAGAAAATAACTTCTCTCATCTGAAAACTGAGAAGATTATTTATAGAAAAAGGGAGGGTGTAAGATGAGTAGAAAGAGCGGCATCATCATGCATATATCATCTCTTTCCGAAAAATATGGGATAGGAACCTTTGGAGAAAGAGCCTATAGGTTTGCAGATTTTCTTAAACAAGCAGGACAAAGCTATTGGCAAATACTGCCCTTAGGACACACAGGCTATGGTGATTCGCCCTATCAAGCCTTTTCAGCTTTTGCTGGCAATCCCTATTTTATTGACCTAGAGTTACTTGTAAAAGAAGGTCTTTTGGAAAAAGATGAACTAGATGATATAGATTTTGGTACAATCGCTGAGAAAGTAGATTATGGGAAGCTTTTCAAAGAAAGATTTCCAGTTTTAAAAAAGGCATATAAAAGGTTTAAACAAAATCCTCATGAAGAAATAGAGCTATTTCGAAAAGAAAATGCTACATGGTTAGAGGATTATGCCTTGTATATGGCCATCAAAAATGAATTAGGTTTAAAGAGTTGGCAAGAATGGGAACCTGAAATTAAAAAAAGGGAACCTAAAGCAATGGCAGCTTATAAAGAAAAGCTTGAAGATGAAATCAACTATTGGGTATTCATTCAGTATATGTTCTTTAAGCAATGGCGAGCTCTTAAGGCTTATGTTAATAAGTTAGGCATTAAGATCATTGGAGATATTCCTATCTATGTGTCAACAGATAGTAGTGATACATGGGCTAATGCAGAGCTTTTTCGTTTAGATGAAAATAAAAATCCAGAGGTAGTAGCAGGGTGCCCACCTGATGCCTTTTCTGAGACAGGACAACTTTGGGGAAATCCTATTTATGATTGGGAGTATTTAGAGAAAACCAACTATGCTTGGTGGGTGGAACGCATTAGAGAAAGCTTAAAGATCTATGACGTGGTTCGAATCGACCACTTTAGAGGCTTTGAAGCTTACTGGGAAATCCCTTATGGGCAAGAAACAGCCCAAAAGGGCAAGTGGGTAAAGGGGCCAGGTATGAAACTCTTTAACGCTATTCAAAAGGAATTAGGTCAGATTAATGTCATTGCAGAAGATCTGGGTTATCTCACGCAAGAGGTTATGGATTTTAGAGATGCTTCTGGCTATCCTGGCATGAAGGTTCTGCAATTTGCCTTTGATACACGAGAAGAGAGCGATTATCTCCCTCATAATTATATTAAAAACTGTATTGTCTACACAGGAACCCATGATAATGATACAATTATGGGATGGTTCAATACAACAGGTTTAAAAGAAGACATCCAATATGCTAAGAACTATCTTAAATGTAATGAGCAAGAAGGTTATCACTGGGGCTTCATAAGAGGAGCCTGGAGTAGTGTAGGCGATATTGCAATAACACAAATGCAAGACTTTTTAGGACTTGGAAATGAAGCAAGAATGAACTTACCCTCCACCTTGGGCATAAATTGGAAGTGGAGAATACAACAAGGCGTACTGACAGAGAATCTAGCTAATCAAATCTACGAATTAACCAAATTATATGGAAGGTTGAATGAAGATGATGAACAAACAAGAACTCAAAAATAGTATGAATAAGTACTGTAAAGTAAAATATGGCAAAAGCATTGAACAGGCTAAGGACTATGAAATTTTTAATGCCCTTTCTCTTACATTATTAGAGGGAGTAGTAGACGACTGGTGTGCAACAAAAGACCTTTATAGCGCACAAAAACAAGCCTTTTATTTATCAGCAGAGTACTTAATGGGGCGTGCTCTGGGGAATAACCTGATTAGTATGGGTGCCTATGAGGAAGTAAAGGGAGTATTAGAGGAACTAAATATAAATCTAAATCAAATCGAAGAGATTGAAGAAGATGCAGGACTTGGTAATGGCGGTCTTGGAAGATTAGCAGCTTGCTTTATGGACTCAGGGGCTACTATGAACTTACCTCTTCAAGGATATGGTATTCGCTATTCTAATGGTCTTTTTAATCAAAAAATCGTAGATGGTGCCCAAGTAGAAGAAATTGATACGTGGCTTAAATATGGTGATCCATGGAGCATCAGAAGAGATGATGAAGCTGTTGTGGTAGACTTTAAAGACTACTCTGTTAAAGCCGTACCTTATGATATGCCTATTATTAGTTATGGTTCTAAAAACGTAAATACCTTGAGACTTTGGCAAGCTGAACCTTTAGTTGAATTTGATTTTGACTACTTCAATGCACAAGAATACACCAAAGCAGTAGCCATGAAAAATAAAGCAGAAGACATTTCAAGGGTTCTTTACCCTAATGATTCAAAAGAAGCAGGTAAACTACTTAGACTACGTCAACAATACTTTATGGTTAGCGCCAGTCTTAAAGATATTTTAGCGCCTGTACTTAAAGGGGAAGAAAAGCTGAATGTAGAGGCACTCGGTGAAAAATATGCCGTTCAATTAAATGATACCCATCCCGTACTGGCTATCCCTGAGTTTATTCGCATACTTGTAGATGAATTAGGGGTAGACTTTAAGGAAGCACGTGGGGCAGCACAAAAGGTATTTGCTTACACCAACCATACAATCCTTGCAGAAGCTCTTGAAAAATGGGATATGAAGTTAATCAATAAGCTCTTCCCACGTATTTTAGAAATCATTAAAGAACTGGATAAACTCTTTATTGAAGAACTTAAAGCTAAGAACTATACAAAAGAAGAAATAGATAACTTTAAAATCATTGGCAACAAACAAGTACGTATGGCTAACTTAGCCATTCATATGGGCTTTGCAGTAAATGGTGTAGCTGCTCTTCATACTGAAATTCTGAAAGATGTTGAGCTTCATAACTGGTATGAACTCTATCCAGAAAAATTCCAAAACAAAACAAATGGGATTACACCTAGAAGATGGATGAGACTTTGCAATCAAGAATTATCTAGCTATATTACAGAGCTCCTTGGTTCAGAGGAGTGGGTGAAGGACTTATCACAGCTCAAAACTCTTGAGAAATATATCAATGATGATACTGTACTCAACCGTTTAACAGCTATTAAGAAGACCAAGAAAGAACAGCTTATTGCTTATATTAAAGAGGTTGAAGGGGTAGAACTAGACAGCGAGTCCCTTTTTGATATTCAGATTAAACGCTTACATGAGTATAAACGTCAGCTACTTAATGCTTTTTATATTCTAGATTTATATTATCGTTTAAAAGAAAATCCTAACTTAGATATTCCTAAAGTAAGCTTTATTTTTGGAGCTAAGGCTTTCCCAGGTTATGTACGTGCTAAAGCTATTGTGAAGTTTATTGGGGAAATCGCTAAACTTATCAACAATGATAAGGACATTAATGGCAAAATAAAAGTAATCTTTGTGGAAAACTATCGTGTCTCTTATGCAGAAAAACTCTTCCCAGCAGCAGAAATATCTAAACAGATATCTACAGCAGGAAAAGAGGCATCTGGTACAGGAAATATGAAGTTTATGGTAAACGGTGCATTGACCTTTGGAACCTATGATGGGGCCAATGTAGAAATTGCCCAAGAAGCTAAAGAAGAAAATAACTTTATTTTTGGTTTACGCGTAGAAGATATTGAAGCCATTCAAGCTTCAGAAGAAGGTTATATCGCAAAAGATTATTACAAAGCAGAAGAAGAT
>JAEZKI010000012.1 GCA_023415525.1 Bacillota bacterium
CAAGTAGGTTTTTCATCGGTTATTTCTACTTTTCTTGCCACCCTCTTAGTGACACAGATTTCTTATATTTTAGCCCGTACGAGGAAGACTCCTGTTACCGTCTTTCTCATTGCAGGTATCATCCCTCTTGTTCCTGGGTTAGGGCTCTATCGTACAATGTCTTCTCTTTTAACTGCTGATTATTCCAAAGCTATAGAATATGCTATTCTCACCTTTGAACTAGCTGGCGTTATAGCAGGTGCTATTGTTATTATTTCTCTACTTCCTCTCCTTTGGCGTCCTAAAAAAACTTAAAAAATAAAAAGTGGACATATAAAAAAGAGAAGCCTCCTAAACAACCCAATGAAGTGTCCAAAAAAAGTTAGATCAAATATCCGGCCTAACTTTTTGGAGGCACTTCACAACTTGTTTAAAATGGCTTCTTTTTTATAACATTACCTACTATTTCCTCTAAAAAATAAAGCAACTGTTCCAGGACCTGCATGGGAACCAATAGCTGGTCCAATACAGTGGGTAATAACTTCTTTAACACCTATTTCTTTTAATAATCGCTCTTTGAGCTCTTGAATTTCTTCTTCACAATCTCCATGGCTTATAAAAACCACTTGTTCTTCTGGCGCTACAATATTCTTTTTGGCCCTATCCAATAAATCCCTTAAGGATTTTTTCCTGCCTTGTACCTTTGAAACAGGCGTAAGTCGCCCTTCATCATCTACATGTAAAATAGGCTTAATATTAAGAAGGGATCCAAAGGTGGCTGCTGTCTTAGAGACACGTCCCCCTCGATAAAGATGAGTTAAGTCTTCTACTGTAAACCAGTGATTGACTTTTAGCTTATTTTCCTCTACCCAATTGACCACAAAATCTTTATCTTTTCCTTGCTTAAGAAGTTCACACGCATAATAAACCAGTAAACCTTGTCCGAGAGAAGCTGACTTACTGTCAATCACTGTAATATCCCAGTTAGGGTGTTGCTCTAGCACCTCTTTACAGGCCAAATACGCACTATTAACACAACCACTTAAAACGGATGAAAAACCAATATAGATAATGTTTGTCTCCTCATTGGCGTATTCTTTAAAGATATTTTCAAACTCATATTCATTCACCTGAGAAGTAGTAGGCATTTCTCCCTGTCTTACTATATTGTAAAACGCCTTATATTCTAGAGATTTACCTAAGTCATCTTTGATTTCTTCTCCCTTCAAATGTACAGTTAATGAAAGCACAACAATATTATTCTCTTCCACATAACTGTAAGGCAAATCACAACATGAATCAGTCATTAATATTGTCTTCACATCTTACCCCCCTATCTTATAGTATATTCTTCTTCTATTATAATAAATATTCCCAGTTCTTGAAAGATAATTCTTATAAGTAAGTTTTTCTATAAATATTTTTTTATAAATATTTTTTATAAATACCTTTTGATACCTATCTTGTATCAGTTTTTTATAGAGCAAGGCGTAAAACCTTCTATCCCACTTAAAGGTTAAAGTATAGTGGTGAGAAATGCACTCATCACTTAACCCTCCTGAATACGGCAGGGAATACTTTCCTAGCCTATGGAAAAGCGGAAGTTTTTTTATAGACTTCCGCTTTTTTTGATTTCCTATTTTAGAGTAATACCCTTTATGCTTTATTTATTACAACTACAGCCCTTTGAGCAACTGCATTTATCACAGCTACAGCCTTTGTTGCCATTACACTTGTCATCCCTGCCACCCAGTGTTCTTGCGTCTGTTCCTACTTCTAAAGGTTGAATACTTGCTTCTAAGAGATCACCACAAACAAAGTCTAAGCAACTATTATCTTCTTCTTCTTGAATAGGAGAAAGTTTAGGTGGTACAGTAAGTCCTGCATGTTGGAATTTGTATTGAATGAAGTAAATAACTTTGAAGTATAATGTAAGGCCGACAGCAAAGCTGCACTCATCATTAGAAACTACTTTTGAAAGCGCTTGAACAGAAATACCTTGTTGTACTGTATTATTGGCGTTAAAGCGTGTAAAAGCCTTCATATCCTCACAGCCACATACGCCATGCTGATTAGCTACAAAGCCAATAAAATTAATAGTAGGAACTAATTTATTACAGCCCATTGGATTCTCGGGGGCATAAGAAATACCATATGGTGTATAAAGATCAAGAGATACGCAGTTTGGATTCGTGCAAGCATCAAACCCTTCGTCATGTTCACTACCTAAATAACGAATGGTCATCATACCTTGTGCAACGACTTTACAGCAACAGTCAATTAAAGTTACAGCAAAAGTTACTAAGATATCTTTTAAGGTTACTCGGCTTAAGTTAGGGTTGCATTTTGCAGGTCGAATTTCAGAAAATCTACAGCCACATGGATCTAAAAAGTTAAAATCAATATCTACTACCTGAAGTTGAATTTTATCAGCACATTCAAAATCTTTTTTACATAAACCAGAAAAAATAATATCTGTCTTCTTGTCACAGTCGCAAGAACCTACTTCTGTAAGCTCATCAATGTATACTGTTCGGCAAAGGTTAAGACCGCTCTCATCAAATACAACTGGAGCCATCATTGTTAAAAGCCTTGGTTCTCCAATAGGTGGACATGTAGCAAGCTTTTGAAGAGGACTTTCTTTATTTTCAGCAGGATGACAAGCGTCACAAATTCCCGCATTAGGTTTCGCAAAAAACTTCACGTCGTTATTACAACAACATTTATTCATAATCTAAAACCTCCTGTATGATTCTTAATTGGTGTGAATCATAATTTGTCGTTTCCAATACTATAGTATGGAAATTACGGTGCTTTGGTTACATTTATGTATAAATTAATTTTGATTCCAATATATTTATAGTAAAGCCTTATATGCCCTTTTTATAAATTATTTTCTAACCAAGGAGGTTTTCTATGTCTTTTATTCTTCATACTAACCACACTTTTCTGCTAGTAAGTCAAAATAATAAATACGGTCTTTTTTGTCAACTTTTCACTGCTAATGGAGTGACCCGTCCCCTTTCCTTACAACCTACAGCCACCTCCTACTATAGTGCTACTCTCGATGCTGATGGCAACCCTCACATCGTCTGTCTTCCTACATCATATAAACTTACTTACTTCTACTATGAGAATTCCCATTTTCTAAAAAAGAACTTGGTGGAACTCCCTTCCGACACAACCACCCTCTCTTGGCCACTTATTCATTTCCTTGGAGGTACCATTCATCTTTTTTATCTTACCTATAAAGCTTCCTCTCATATGTATGCCTTCCTCCATACCCAGCTAGACTCAAACAAAACAGAGATTCTTTTTGAAACCTCTTCCATGCCCCAGCTGTTTAAAAGTTCTTCTTCCGACGACAAAATCTATATTTTTTATGTTCTCTCTCAGCCGACCCCTTGTATTAGGTGCCTAGAATTTGGCCCATCTGGCCTCAATCAACAAAATCTCCTTACCTGTGCCACACCTCTGGTGGACTATAGCTTTTGTTTTTATGAGGGAGACCTTCATCTCTGTTATGTGACAGAAGAAAACTCTCAGTATGCACTCTATTATACAGAACCTGCTCAAGAAGTGCTTACTCTTATTAGTACTACTGTTTCTTCTCCTATGCCTACTCTCTTTGGGTATTATCATCAATTATGGCTTAATACACTAAATGCTAATAAACTTTATGTACAGCTTTCTGTTGATGGTGGTCAAAGCTTTAGCGTAACTGTTCCTTCTAGCTTGCAAGGTAGCACCTCTCGTTATATATTTATCTCTAGCGAAAAATTTATGCTGGATGTTTATGAAGTTTATGCCTCTATCCAGAACACCATCCGCATTAGTACATTAGCTGCTCTCGATATCGAACATATTCATTATGATACTGAGCTTCCTATAGAACTGGAGCTTCTCTTGGAGGGTCTACGTCTTTCCTCTAGTTCTTGCTCTCAAGCCAATAGCTTAGCCTTAGAAAATGCTCAACTTAAAGGAACCCTTGCTAACCTTGAAGCTAAATTAGCTCGCCCTTCTGAGCCACCTCGTCCTTCGACTACTGTCCACTCAGCTACTGCGGCTTTTATGAAAGAAATGCCACAATGGGATGTTCCTCCTCTTATCTAAAAGTCTTCCTATCACCTCTTTTTTATCTCAACTAAAAATACGATGAACTAGTCCTTTAAGCTAGCTCATCGTATTTTTTAGTATATTTCTTTTACTCTTTCTTGATTTCAATAATTTTAGGAAGCATCTTTTGATATTTCAGTTTTTTCTCTGTCCAATAAATATAAAGACAACCTATTGCCATACCTATAATACCTACTAATACCATAAGAAGCTCTCCCCACATTAGCTTTAAAAGGGTTGCTAAAAAATACCCACCCATTAGCCCCCCAAAAAGCCCTAGAAAGGGTACACCATATAAAAGGTAAGTGGCTTTTAAAAAGGTAGATTCCTTAAGTTCAAGCTTCACTTCATCCCCCTTTTGTGCCTTTAACGTATTGACACACGTTAATGTACAGGTCTTCTTATCATGGACCATATCACAAGCATGACAATCTCCACACATATCTTGCCTTTCAATCGTTACAACTGCATAGTCACCTTTAACACTTTGTACTTTTCCATAGAGCATAGCTACTCTCCTTATTCTTCATGATCCTTTAAATGTTCTTTAAATAAACTTTTAATAACAAAAATAACACCTATTATAATTAATAAGATACAAACCCCTTGAAGTGCCATGTTTTTAATAACTGGGCTCAGTCCACTAGCTACAATATAGGCACCTAAACCACCAAAGGCTAATGCCGGAATAGCTGGCCAACTTTGTCTTTCTAAAATCCAAATAAGTAAGAAAGCAATGGCTGTAAAAAGTAATAAGGCTCCCACTGATAAATTAAAGCCTCTTATATACATGGGATCTCTTAAAAAGAAATATAATCCCCATAAGGTAAATAAAGAACCTAATATGGATAAAGCTGTTTTTTTCTTTACAATATATGCCACTAAAAGCATTATACCAGGAATAAAGAAAAGTCTCGCTAAATAGGTAGATGCCCCTAGCATACGTCCTATAATAAGCATGGCACTATTGGCTCCAAAAAAGCTACCTATTAAGAGAAGAATTAAATCCCGACGTCTAATATAACTGATTAAAAATACTAGAGCCAATATCACATTAACAATCTCACTTAAATAAGCCTCTGGTAATAAACCATTAAGTTGCAGTAAAAAAACTACACCTACTAAAATACACATAAGTCCTGTATATAAAATCGCATTTTGCTTGGTTGACATGATTATTTCCTCCTCTATCTCTGATAGACATCTATATTTCCTGATGTCGTCTCTATGCTAAGCTTTGCCTTTGTGGCATCTCCCATTATGACTTCAGCCTGCTTTTTAT
>JAEZKI010000023.1 GCA_023415525.1 Bacillota bacterium
GACCTATACCCTTAGCAGGGGCACCTCTTCGGCCAACTTGAGTACTTCTCCGAATAAAAAAGTATTTGATTTATTTTTCACCACTCAAGGCAAAATCTATGATACCAAGTTTTGTTCTTTATGTCAAGCCTTTTTATATATATCTTTTTATACTGTGTTTTTTGACATAATGTACTCTCTTAATCCCTTTATTTCTCAAGTCTCTATTAGGTTTCTACATACTACATACTAAAAATGTCTCTGCACCTTTTCATGCAGAGACATTTTTTTGTTGGAATATTTCTATAGCACTTGTTACTTTACCTATTTCAATAACTTCATAATTTAAATAACTTCTTAATCTTAATAGTCTTTGCTATTTGCACATAACCAATTAGTCTATTAATCTATATTTTCTTTATTGTAGCTATTTTAAATAGGTAACGTTCAACATTTTCTTTTTTATTATATCATTGTTCCCTTTTCTTTACAATCTTATTTCTTGAATCCTCTATATCTATTGAAGTATTGTAATAGCTTGATTCCCCATCTGCTCCCATGCCTTTATAAAACCTTCTTTTTCTACCATCTTATTGCTATTATTCTCTAAAGGGTCATTTATATAGATATATTTTTTATCATAACCTGTTATAACTACAGAGTGTAATTTTGGAGTTACTTTTACTATTCCAGTAGGCGTATGCCATATATCAAAGTATTTTTCTCCTAATGGTTTATATGTAGCATTTGTTACTACCCATATAGGATATCCTTTTGATAAAAAGTAAAGGATATCTCTAAATTCCATACCTGTTAGATCAAGTGCTTTATCAGGTAGGTACTGATTAATAAGTTCTGCAATAGGTCCATGATATACTCCATACCCTTTATTCTTAGCATTATACATATCTCCTACAAACCCATTATAGGGATTTCCATAGATTATTCTTCCTTTCTCGTCAACTTTATAGGAAGTACTATCTTTCTTTACTTTTTCTGCTAATTCCATTTTACTTATATCTTTATTATAGTACGAAAGTAACATAGCTAGAGATGTTACTTCACATCCTCTTGGCAATTCCGGTAATTGTTTAATTTGTTTTACATCTAATTTTATACTCTCTGGTATAGGAGTATCCTTTTCCCATAAGGGTACTTTATCATTATTATAAAAGATTTTTGTATGATCATTTTTAATAGCATAATTAAGAGCACTGCTAAATGTATTAAAATCATGAATTCCTATGTCTGTAATAATTAAAAAAGACTCCAATGTACTATATACCCATTTCTGACTTTCCTTTTCTACTACCACACTTCTTTTTATCTCTTTTGCTTTAAGTATTGCTTCTTCTTGATTTGCTGTTTCACTAACTAATTCCCCAGATTTCTTTATTTGATACTTATTTTCCGATGATTTAGTATTTATAAAAGTAGGCAGAGCCTCTGGATTATTTACAATTAAATAATATCCAGTTGCTCCACCTATTATAAATACTGTAACAATAAACATTGCTAAAACTATTCTCTTCATTTAATACTACTCATTTTCCTCTGGTTTATCTTCTATGAAACCTTCATCAACTTTTTCCATACATACTACCTGTACACCATCGGAAACATTAATTAACTTAACACCCTGTGCATTCCGTCCAATTGAGGAAATCTGGGAAACTTGGATACGGATAATTACACCTTGTGAAGTAATAAGAAGTAACTCATCATCTTCTTTTACAGAGGCCACACCTATAATATTACCTGTCTTTTCTGTAATTTTATTTATTTTTAAGCCTTTACCTCCACGTCTTTGTGCCCTAAAAGCTTCTAATTGAGTTCTTTTACCTAAACCATTTTCTGTAGCAGTTAATATTTGTTCATCATTCTTAGGTACTGCCGCACCTATTACTTCATCATCCTCCGCTAGATTAATAGCTCTCACTCCTCTAGCCGTTCTTCCCATAGGTCTTACATCTGTTGCATCAAACATAATACCTTGACCTTTTTTTGTTGCTACTAGAACAGAGTCTTCTGAACTAGTTTTTTGTACAACGACAAGCTCATCTTCTTCTCCTAAACTAAGCGCAATAAGTCCACCTTTTCTTATGTTTTTGAAATCCTTAAGAGGTGTTTTCTTTATTTGCCCTTTCTTGGTTACCATTGTCAAGAATACATCTTCTTCAAATTCTTTAACTGGAAATACAGCTGATATTTTTTCATCTTTATCTAACTCTAGTAAGTTAATAATCGCTGTACCCCTAGCTGTTCTTCCTGCCTCAGGTATTCTATATCCTTTAATCCTATATGCTTTTCCTTTATTAGTAAAAAACATAATATAGTTGAAATTAGTGGTTACAAATAATTGCTTAATGTAATCATCTTCAATAGTATTTAACCCTATAATTCCTTTCCCACCTCTATTTTGATTTTTATAGGTATCTAAAGGAATCCTTTTGATATAGCCAAACTGAGTAATTGTTACTACAATGTTCTCTTCATCAATTAAATCTTCCACATCATATTCATCTTCATCAATGGTAATATCTGTTCTACGTCCATCACCATACTTTTGTTTGACTTCAATAAGCTCATCTCTGATGACACCTAATAATTTATACTCACTTCCTAATATTGATTTTAGATATTCTATTCGCTCAATAAGCTCTGCATACTCTTGATCTATTTTTTCTCTTTCAAGGCCTGTTAAAGCACGAAGTCTCATTTCTACAATTGCTTGAGCTTGAATTTCAGTAAGTTCTATAGCCTCCATTAATTTTTCTTTAGCTTCTTGAACATTACTTGATTGACGAATAAGTGAAACAACTAAATCAATACTATCTAGTGCTCGGCGAAGACCTTCTAAAATATGAGCTCTTGCCTCAGCCTTATTTAATTCAAATTGTGTTCTTCTTGTTACTACTTCTTTTTGATGTTTTAGATACTCTTCCAAGATTTGCTTTAAATTAAGAACCTTAGGTTTATCTTCCACTAGGGCAAGCATATTAATACTAAATGTATCTTGTAATTGAGTATATTTATAAAGCTGATTTAAAATAATAGTTGGATTTACATCTCTTCTAAGCTCAATAACAATAGAAATACCATTTCTATCGGACTCATCTCGGATATCAGTAATACCGTCTACCCTCTTCTCTTTAACTAAATCAGCCATCTTTTCAATAAGAACTGATTTATTAACCATATAAGGGATCTCAGACACAACAATCCTGTTTTTTCCACCTTGCATAGCCTCAATTTCAGCTTTAGCTTTTACTTTGACTTTTCCCCTACCTGTCCTATAGGCTTGGTCAATGCCATAACGCCCATAAATAGTGGCACCAGTTGGAAAATCTGGACCTTCTATAATAGTCATAAGCTCTTCAATTTCTGTTTCGCGAACTTCTTTTTCTTCATTTTCTCCCATATAATTATCAATCATTTTGATAACCCCATTTACAACTTCAGTTAAGTTATGAGGTGGGATATTTGTAGCCATACCTACAGCTATACCTGATGATCCATTAACTAATAAGTTAGGAAACCTTGATGGTAAAACACAAGGTTCCTTTGAAGATTCATCAAAGTTTGGCCTAAATTCTACTGTATCTTTATCAATATCAGCTAGCATTAATGCTGTCATCTTACTCATACGTGCTTCTGTATAACGCATAGCAGCAGGGCTATCCCCATCAATAGAACCAAAGTTTCCTTGTCCATCTACAAGTGGATATCTTGTTGAAAAATCCTGAGCCATACGTACCATTGCACCATAAATTGAAGAGTCACCATGTGGGTGATATTTACCCATAGTATCTCCAACAATACGTGCTGATTTCCTGTATTGTTTATCTGAACCTAACCCTAATTCACTCATAGAGTATAAAATACGTCGATGAACTGGTTTTAGCCCATCTCGTACGTCTGGCAGGGCACGAGATACGATTACACTCATTGCATAATCAATATAGCAAGTTTGCATCTCATCATTAATATCTCTATGAATAATTCTGTCATAAGTTACATCATTTGTATCCATTTATTATTCTCCTTGCCCTTAAATATCTAAATAAGTTACTTTGTGAGCATGCTCATTAATGAACTCACGTCTTGGTTCAACATCATCACCCATAAGTTTAGTAAAAATTTCATCTGCCGTAGCTGCATCTTCAATATTTACTTTTACAAGTACTCTTGATTCTGGGTCCATAGTTGTCTCCCAAAGTTGCTCAGCATTCATCTCTCCTAGACCTTTATAACGTTGCATACGGCTAATACCCGTTCTTCCAATTTCCTCTAAAACCTTCTCTAATTCTTTATCATTAAAAGCATAGTATTTTTTCTTATTTTTCTCTACTAAATAAAGAGGTGGTTGAGCAATATATACATGGTCTTGTTCAATAAGTTCTCTAAAATAGCGATATAAGAAAGTTAAGAGAAGTGTTCTAATGTGCGCACCGTCTACATCGGCATCAGTCATTAGGATAATTTTTCCATATCTTAATTTGCTAATATCAAAATCATCACTAATACCTGCTCCAAAAGCTGTAATCATATTACGGATTTCTTGATTCTCTAACATTTTATCTATTCTAACTTTTTCTACATTAAGTATCTTTCCTCTAAGTGGTAAAATGGCTTGTGTTTTTGGTGAACGTGCACTCTTAGCTGATCCACCCGCAGAATCTCCTTCGACAATGTAGATTTCACATTTTGATGCATCTTTCTCTGAGCAATCTGCAAGTTTACCTGGAAGAGCATTGCCTTCTAAAGCACTCTTTCTACGTGTAAGCTCTCTTGCCTTACGGGCAGCATCTCTAGCTCTAGCTGCCATTAAACCTTTTTGAATAATAACTTTTCCAACATTGGGATTTTGTTCAAGAAAATAAGTTAGTTGATCACCAAATACAGATTGAACTGCTCCAGCTGCTTCACTCGACCCAAGTTTCGTTTTAGTTTGTCCTTCAAATTGAGGATCACCTATCTTAATACTAATAACAGCAGTCATTCCTTCACGAATATCATCTCCTGTTAAGTTCTTATCAGAGTCCTTTAATAATCCCATCTTTCTGGCATAGTCATTAAGGTTTTTTGTAATAGCTGTTCTAAATCCTGAAAGATGTGTTCCTCCTTCAGGTGTGTTAATATTATTAACAAAGCTAAAAAGATTTTCTACATAGCTATCATTATGTTGAAATGCTACTTCTACATTTATTCCATCTTTTTCACCTTCGCAATAAAATATTTGCTCATAAATTGGTGTTTTATGCTTATTAAGGTGTTGTACAAACTCTTTAATTCCACCTTCATAATGAAATGTCTTGTTCTTTTCTAATCCTTCACGTTCATCTATTAATTGAATTCTAAGAGCTTTTGTTAAAAAGGCGGTTTCTTTTAAGCGTTGTTCTAAAACTTTATAATCAAACGCTACCTCTTCAAAGATCTCAGCATCTGGCTTAAAGTGTACATAAGTTCCAACTTTCTCAGTATCACCAATTACCGTTAAAGGTTGGGTAACCTCACCTCTAGCAAATTTTTCTTGGTGTATTTTTCCATCTGTATATACTTCTACTATAAGCCATTCTGAAAGTGCATTTACAACTGATGCTCCAACACCATGTAAACCTCCAGATACTTTGTAGCCTCCACCACCAAATTTTCCACCTGCGTGCAAGATAGTAAATACAACTTCTACTGTTGATATTCCTTTTTGAGGATGAATTCCTATAGGGATTCCACGTCCATTATCACTAACAGATATGGTGTTATCCGCATGAATCATCACTTTAATAAGGCTACAATACCCAGCCAATGCCTCATCAACTGAATTATCAACTATTTCATATACTAGATGGTGAAGACCTTTGGAAGAAGTACTACCTATATACATACCAGGCCTTTTTCGTACCGCCTGCAGCCCCTCTAATATTTGTATTTGATTTTCATCGTACGTTGCTGCCATAACTAAGATCTCACTCCTTTTAATTTTTACATGCCAATATATAATTTATTATAAACCTATTTTACATAAAAATAAGCATATTACCCCAACCTTTATTATACATCAAAATACTAATAAAGGCAAATTTACTTACATTTCACAATATTTTTTTAAATACTAATAGGTGTCACTCTACCATTTTCTACATTGTATAGTTTTCCAACTTTTTGTTTATTCCATACACCTTGTTCTATTCCTGTACAAGTTATAAACGTCTGAATGCTGCCTGTATATTTAAATAAATACATTTGCCTATGATCATCTAATTCTGATAATACATCATCTAGTAATAATACGGGGTTCTCACCAATGTATTCTTTCATAATATTTAGCTCTGCTAACTTTATAGATAGTACTACTGTACGCTGTTGTCCTTGTGAACCATACATTCTAACATCCATATTATTTACCATAAATTGTAAATCATCACGATGTGGTCCGACAGAAGTATTTTGATAGAGGATATCTTTTTCTCTATATTTTAACATTTTTTCATGATAATTTTTAACGCTTACATTAGGTTCGTATATAACCTTTAACATCTCTTTTCCACCTGAAATATCATAATGAATCTTATTAGCTCTTTCACTTAACTCTTCTATGAATTTTTGCCTCTTAGCTATAATATCTATAGCATACTGTTCCAGCTGGATATCCCAAACTTCAATCATAGAAAAATCCTTCGTCATATAATATTGTTTAAGTGCTAAATTTCGCTGTTTTAAAACTTTATGATATTGCCTCAATGCATAATAATAGAGTTTATCAATTTGACATAGTTCTATATCTATAAATCTTCTTCGTTCTTTTGGACTATTTTTAACAAGTTGTAAATCTTCTGGTGAAAACATAACTATATTTAAGCATCCAAAAAGTTCACCTAATTTTGTAATGGGAAGCTTATTAATGGCTGCAGATTTGGATTTTTGATTTAAATGAAAATCTATTATATCCTCAACATAGTTTTTTTGTAAGGATATCTTTACATGAGCAGCTTCTTCTCCCCACTTAATAATTTCCTTTTCTTTATGTGTCCTATGAGAACGAGCTGTAGCACATAAATAAACTGCCTCTAAAATATTAGTTTTTCCTTGAGCATTATCACCCTTAAATATATTGATTCCTTGATCTAATTTAATATCCAGTTCTTCATAATTTCTAAAACCTTTTAAGGATAGCTCTTTAATATACATAAAAGTGCTCCTTTTCTTTATTTAACACAAACTACTTGTCCATCAAATTCAACTTGGTCACCTGGTCTTATTTTTTTTCCTCTTTGTGTGCATATTTCACCATTAACTAAAACAAGTTCTTGAGCGATTAATCCTTTTGCTTCGCCCCCACTTTGTACCATATCTGCAAACTTCATCAACTGATCTAATTTTATAAACTCTGTATTTATTTTTATCTCTTTCATTTTTTATAATCTCCTTCATTTTTATTAATGAACAAATCGCTCTATAATTCAATAATGAATAGTAGAGCGATTAAAAATCTTATTATGCATTAACACGTATAGGTAATATTAAATATTTATAGTGTTCTCCTTCTTGAGGTTTAATAATACATGGTGTCAAAGAAGAGATAAAATTAATATATACTTTATCATCATCTAATACTTTAAGAGCATCTATAAGGTATCTAGGGTTAAAAGCTATAACTAGTTCCTTTCCTTCAAGAACTACATCCATTTCTTCTCTAGCTGTACCTAACTCTGTATTAGAGGTAATAATCATTTTATCACCATCTATTTGAATTTTTATAGGATTTTTCTTTCCTTCTCTAGAAATAAGAGCTGCACGCTCAATACACATTAAAAAGTTTTTTCTGTCAATGAGTATTTTAGTTTCATAATCAGGCGAGAATACTTGCTCATATTTCAAAAATTCTCCTTCTAATAAACGAGAAACTACCTTACTATCTCCTAAATCAAAAAGAACGTGCTTATCTCCAAAATAGATATCTAATTCTTCATTTTCTTCACTTGATAAAATTTTATTTATTTCAATAAGTGTCTTTCCTGGAATGACAACTTCTATTTCTTCATTCTCATTTGAGAGTGGAGTTTGCCTATAAGAAATACGATAACCATCTACAGATACAATATTTAAGTTTCTATCTTTTATTTGAACCATCTCACCTGTAAGTATTGGTCTTGTTTCATCTTGTGCTACGGAAAAAATCGTCTGACGAATCATATCTTTTAAAGTAAGCTGGTTTATCTTACAACAATGTAATTTTTCAACATTAGGTAACTCCGGAAAGTCCTTTCCCGATTGTCCAGCAATTTGAAATTTAGATTTTTCACTAATAATACTTGTCATATAGTTACTATCACATGAAATCTCAATGATTTCCCCTGGCATTTTACGGATAATTTCTGAAAAAATTCGAGCTTCTAAAGCCACAAAACCTTCTGTTGTTACTTCAGCATCAATGGTACTTTCTATTCCTAATTCAAGATTGTTACCTGTTAAAGTAAGCTTACCTTCATGAGCTTGAAGTAAGATACATTCAAGTATAGGTAAAGTCGTTTTAGTTGAGCAAGCCTTTAAGACATTATTGATACTATTTAGCAAAAGATCTTGCCTACAATTTATATGCATGTGGATATCTCCCTTCTGTAAAACAAATGATAATAATTAAAGTTAATTTAGCAATTATAGTAATAAGTGCTGTGGGTAATGGGGATAACCCCTCTAACACTAGTAAAGAGTAAAAAAATAACATGTATATATTCTTGTGGATTAGCTAAATGAAAACTTTAAACTTATCCACATTACTAACATTAGCAATTTATTAAAAAAATAATCCACAAGTAGTTCACTTTAAGTTCACATGAATATACACATAGTTATTTAGATGTAATTTTAGATTCTAATTCATTGATAATCTGAGAGAGTTCAATATCCGTTTGTAAGTCACGAGAGATTTTTTCAAAACCATGGATGATGGTAGTATGGTCTCTTCCACCAAATTTTTCCCCAATTTTAGGTAGGGATAAATCAGTAAGCTTCCTACATAGATACATAGCGATTTGACGAGGATAAGCAATATTACGAGTACGCTTTGAAGAACGTAATTCTTCAGGTTTTAAATGAAAGTATCCTGCAACAGTATCTTGAATATAATCAGCTGTAATGATTTTAGGCTTGTCCTTAGAAATAAGATCTTTAAGTGCTTCATTGGCCAATTCTACAGTAATGGGTTTATTTGTGAGAGAAGAAAAGGCTAGAATACGATTAAGAGCACCTTCTAGTTCACGAATATTAGATATAACTGTTTTGGCAATAAAAAGAAGAACTTCTTCTGGAACAGAAAGGCTTTCTATTTCAGCCTTTTTACGTAAGATAGCAATTCTAGTTTCTAAATCAGGGCTTTGAATATCTGCAATAAGTCCCCACTCAAAACGCGAACGTAACCTATCTTCTAGTGTTTCAATCTCTTTAGGTGGTCTATCACTTGAGATAATAATTTGTTTATTAGCTTCGTGAAGAGTATTAAAGGTATGAAAGAACTCTTCTTGGGTACGTTCTTTACCAGCAATGAATTGTATATCATCTATTAAAAGAACATCGATATTTCTGTACTTATTACGGAAGCTTTCATTTTTATCATCTCGGATAGAGTTAATCAATTCATTGGTGAATTTTTCAGATGAAGCATAGATGACTTTAGCGTTAGGATTTTGAGCAAGTATATAGTGAGCAATGGAATGCATAAGATGTGTTTTTCCTAATCCAACACCCCCATATAAAAAGAGAGGATTGTAAGCCCTTGCAGGAGCTTCTGCAACAGCTAAAGCTGCAGCATGAGCCATTCTATTACTATTTCCAACTACGAAACTATCAAAAACATACCGAGGATTAAGGTTACTAGGAATATTAAGAGGGTCCTGTAGTTGATCTGATCTTTTTATATTCTTTTTTTCAATATTACTTTGTTCATTAGGAAGTACAAACTTAATAATGTATTCTTTATTTAAAATTTGTAGGGCACTATTTTTTATGAGTTCTAGATATCTTGTATTAAGAATCTCTTTAGTGAATTCGTTTTTTACACCTATTGTAAGGGTTGAATTATCCATATCAATAAGCGCTGTCTCTTTGAACCAAGTATTAAAACTTACACTGGATGTTTCTAGTTCAATGATATTGAGAATGGCCTCCCAATGTTTATCATACAGCGATATCATTATTTATCCTCCTAAGTAAACAATTTATTAACAGGTTATTCAAGTATAGTCAACATGTGAGTAATTTAATCAACATGTATGGTAAAATTTAAATAAAATTAAAGATGAAATATAGACATAAACAAGTTGTGGATAAAGTTATAAAGACTTCAAAAAAACTGAAATAAGCATAAAATGAGCAAAAAAAAGAGAAAAAATAAAAGTTATACACAAGGTTATCAACAGAATGTGAATAACTTCTTATAATTAACAACTTATCTACAGATAAATTTATAATATCAAATTACCTGTGGAAAAGCAACTGTTATACATAAATATCCACAGATAGAAAAGATAAAAAAAATGTGGATATCTTTGTATAATAAGTATAGATAAATAAGGTTTTATATACATAAGTAAAATATGATTAAGAGGTGATTTCCAGTATTTATCATAGGGATTAAATTGTAAGTAATGCTTGACGGTCATGAATAAATCTTCTATACTATGCGTAGTGCTTATTTATTTTTTTAGTTGTGTGTAAATATTTATTTTTTAATGACCCAGTATAGAATACTGACTTGTCATTAGTTGTGTGCATATTGTGTAACTACTTTATTAATTAAGGAGGTGCACACTATGAAAATGACTTTTCAACCAAAGAAACGTCAAAGAAGTAAAGAACATGGTTTTCGTAAAAGAATGAGAACTAAAAATGGTAGAGCGGTACTCGCTAGAAGAAGAGCAAAAGGTAGAAAAAAATTAACAGCATAGAACAAG
>JAEZKI010000043.1 GCA_023415525.1 Bacillota bacterium
GTCTTCACCTCATTAATGAAGTAGCCTGTGATTTAGACCAAGATGGTAAAGAGGAGGCAAAACTACTTCTTTATAGTGAAGCCTTATTGAATAAGCAAGGACTCTATGAGTTGGATGATGGTCAAAAATGGCTTTTAGCTGTTCAAGTAGAAGAAGCAATCTATCCTTTGTTCGGTCCAGAATTTATACAGCTAGGAACACTTAAATATACGTTATATGCAGATTACACCCAAGGGAGACTAGGTGTACTTATTAATGCTACACAAGGTGCAGGCATTAAGCTTTATGAATGTACTTATGACCAGCAAGCAAAGGGCTTTAGACGTACCTTAGTTTATCAAACAGTAGGAAATATAGGTATTCTTCAAGAATGGAATAAATAAAAGAAAAAGTAGCCATGCACTCCCTGAGGTGCATGGCTTTAATAGTTCTTGATGCTTTGATACTTGAATCAATGAATGAGGTTGACGCCGATGAATGAGGATTATTTATATTCTTTATGGGAAATAGAATGGGTATAGGCAGTGGCTGTTAAACCAGTATATTTTTTGAAGAGCTTACTAAAGTAATAGGCATCGTCAATACCTACGAGATAACCGATGTCTGCAAAGGTAAGATGAGTAGAAGAGGCAATGAGGGCTTTGGCATGATCAATACGGAGTCTATTTAGATAGTTCATAATCGTTACGCCTGTAAAAGCCTTAAAAATTCGATTTAAATAGTTGTAATTGGCCTCAAAGTGATGGGCTAAGCTTTCTCCTGTTAGTTTTTCTGCATAATGGGTATCTAAGTAGTCTTTAAGTTCTTGGGCACGGGCTTTAGACTTATGAGAAACGAAGTCATTTTCTTGCAAAAGAGAATCGATATAATCCTTGCTTAACATAAGTAGGAGTTGGTGAAATAAAACAGAAACCATTTGACGGTAATTTTCATGCTGTTGGTAAAAAGTAAAATTTCCTTTTTCTAAAAGAGAGAGAAAAGGGCCTAAAGAAGAAGGCGCCCACTGTTTAGGAAAGATCAGAGGAGAGGTTACCCAATTTTCATAGATATCTGCTAAATAGAGGCTACTACAGGTAGCTTCTTGACGCCAGTTTTGTAAGATAGAAACAAGGTTCGGGGGAGTGGTAACGAGACGTTTTAAACCTTCACAACGAAAATGGATAAAGTAGTAATCACATAAACTCGGTTTCGTACCAGTGTGTTCTAAATGAGGCTCCAGTAAGAAACTGTCCCCTTCCTTTAAAGTATAGTTGATGCCATTTTCTTGGAGATAAAGAGAACCAGACTGGATAAAATAGAGAATGAATTCATCAGCTGTACGGGTAAAATGCATCCATGGATGACTATAGGTGACATGTCCCATGTAACGTACATAGGGGAAGGCAGTAGATGGCGTAGTATAAAGTAACATAAAAACCTCCTGAGGTAGAAATTTTACCAATAATATAGAAATATTACATTTTATAAGTTAAAGTAATTGTTTACAATATTAATTAACAAAGTTAAACATGCTCTTTAAGTAAAATAATAGATAAGATAGCATGATTAAGTAGATTATATACCAAACAATAGAAAAGGAGAAGTGTCATGGAGAGAAAGTGGTGGAAAGAGGGCGTTGTCTATCAAATTTATCCTCGAAGTTTTTATGATACGAATGGGGATGGAATTGGGGATTTAAGAGGAATCATTGAGAAAATTCCTTATTTAAAGGATTTAGGAATCGATATTATTTGGTTAAATCCTATTTATGCCTCCCCTAACGATGATAATGGTTATGACATTAGTAACTATCAAGAAATTCTAAAAGAGTTTGGCAGTATGCAAGATTTTGAAGAGCTTTTAGAAAAACTCCATACTGCTCATATTAAACTGGTTATGGATTTGGTAGTCAATCATTCCTCAGATGAACATCCTTGGTTTATAGAAGCTAAAAAGAGTAAAGATTCTCCTTATAGAGATTATTATATTTGGCGACAGCCTAATGAAGAAGGAAAAGCTCCTAATAACTGGCGCTCTTTCTTTAGTGGAAGCGCTTGGCAATGGGATGAAGCCAGTCAAGAGTATTACTTACACCTCTTTTCTAAAAAACAGCCAGATTTAAATTGGGAAAATGAGAAGTTAAGACAAGAAGTTTATGACATGATGAAGTGGTGGTTTGAAAAGGGAGTTGATGGCTTTAGGATGGATGTCATTAACTTGATTTCCAAGGTAGAAGGTTTACCTAGTGTGCCTCAAGAAGAGGAAGGTGTAGATGGTTATGCCTGGGGTGGACGTTATTTTGTAACAGGGCCAAAAGTCCATGATTATTTACAAGAGATGAATCGTGAAGTATTGAGTCATTACGATATTATGACAGTAGGAGAAACCTGTGATGTGACACCTGATGATGGTATATGTTTTACAGGCAAAGACCGTGGTGAGCTGAATATGGTTTTTCAGTTTGAACATGTCAATATAGGACAAGGTAGAGAAGGTAAATGGACACCTGTTCCTTGGCGTTTAACAGAGTTAAAAACTATTATGGATAAATGGCAGACCAAACTCCATGGTAAAGGATGGAATAGTCTTTATCTTAATAACCATGATCAACCACGCCAAGTTTCTAAGTTTGGAAATGACAAGACTTACCGAAAGGAAGCAGCAAAGATGTTAGCCACTTATTTGCATACCTTAGAGGGAACACCCTATATTTATCAAGGTGAAGAAATTGGCATGACAAATGTATATTTTGAGGACCTGAGTCACTATAAAGATGTGGAGATACTTAATAAATGGGAAGAAATTAAGCATACTAAAAGCTTGACTGAAGAAGAATTACTTTATGGTGTTCATGTCAATGGAAGAGATAATGCCCGAACTCCTATGCAATGGAATGCAGGTCCTCATGGTGGTTTTACAACTGGAACACCTTGGTTAGAGGTAAATCCTAACTATACAAGTATTAATGTAGAAGAAGCACAGAAGGATCCTGGGTCCATTTTGAATTATTATAAGAAACTTTTAGCCTTACGTAAAACGCAACCCATAATGGCTTATGGACAGTATCAGTTAATCCTCCCAGAAGATGAACAAATCTATGCTTATACCAAAACATTAGAAGATGAAAGATGGTTA
>JAEZKI010000089.1 GCA_023415525.1 Bacillota bacterium
TTACTGTACTCATCAAATTATCTGCTACAGCCGAAATCTTTGTTCCATACTCCACGATAACATGGAAATCAATACTGGCTTTATTGTTATTTAAGCGCACAGCGATCCCTCTTGTTAAACTCTCACCTTTTAAAAGATGAACAATACCGTCTTTTACATTACGTGCAGCCATACCTACTATACCATAACATTCCATAGCTGTCATACCACATATTTGAGCTACAACTTCTTCATCAATAATAATATTTCCAAATTCACTTGTAAATTTACTTGGCATCTTTTTAAGACCTCCTCGTCTCTTTTACGTCTTATTTACGCATATTTATAATGTTATCCATTTTGGATTATTATATCACACTGCTTACAGATAAAAAAGTAGTAATCCCTTGAAAAAAGTAGTCTTTCCTTTTTTCTTTAATAAAAATACAAACTGCACTTGAAATCTATCAAATCATCTGCTAAAATATAATAGTTATGTCACGGATTAAATTCAAGGAGGTGTTTCAATTGGCAAAATGTGAAATTTGTTCAAAGGACGTGCATTTTGGTATTCAAGTTAGCCACTCTCATAGAAGATCTAATAAAATGTGGAAATCTAACGTAAAAAAAGTTAGAGTTGCTCAAAATGGAGCTGTTAAAACAATGAATGTATGTACGCGTTGTTTACGTTCTAACTTAGTATCACGTGCTTAATTATTGAATACATTATTTTAGTTAAAAAGCGGACAAACTCTTAGGAGATTGTCCGCTCTTAATTTTTTATCTCTAACATCTAAAACATTTACACCCTATACATATAAGGCCTATGCCTGCCAAGAAGACCCATCCCATAACAGGTAAAGTAATGACTAAAAGTATGCCCACTCCTATACACAAACAGCAAAGGCCTATTATTCTTCGTCTCATACCATCCCCTCGTTCCTAGTGAACCTACTCCTTTATATCATATGCGATGAAAGTTTAATTTTTGCATTAATGATTTTTATTTTAGTCAATATTTATATTGTTTGTTTTATAAATCATTTATTATCTGAATTTTATATACAAATTATGTTAAACCATGTTAAACTATGTCTATTACTAATTATATATAAAGGAGGTAAAAAATGATTGATGAAGCCCTCAATAGAAAGTTAAGGTCTATTGAAATATTAAAGCAGCATGGTGTGCCCTATATCGAACATTTACCTGTTATTGAAACAAAAGAAGAAGTAAAAATACGCTCTGCAGAGGAAATAGCTAAAAGAGCAATAGCCTGCTTGCTCACCATTCAAATGGCGTTTGACCATGAAGGTAGTGAAAATATTGATGAGAATAGAGATTTCTTTTTAAATTTGCTAGAAACCTATGATGCCAAAGACTATTTGACCAAAGATGAAGAAAGAATTTTTTATGGAGAACCAGATAGACAAGATCTTATAAATATGACATGGAGATATGAGGCCTATTGGGTACTTCTATGGGCTTTAGGAATCGTAAAGCATCTTTCTTTTCCTTCAGAGCCTTGTGACTGTGATTTTGCCATAGCATCTGTTGCGAAATGTCCTTCTTTTGATGACTTTATGGCTAGTACTCATTTACGAGATATTGATGAAATCTTAGATGAAAATGACTTGGTTTTTAGATATAACTGGGCCTGTGTCAATGCAAGAATAAAAGGTCATGAGGCACCTGCAAATCTTGATAGCTCTGTTGTTCTTGAAAGACACAAAGCCCTCAATTGGCTTATTGACTTCGATAAAGATGATGACTGGGATAATCCCTCTACAGATACCTAAAATCCCTCACATCGCCCTTACACTTAATTTCACAATAATAAAAAGGCTGCAGACTATTAAGTAGCCTACAGCCACAGACTTCTTACAGCTAAGAGGTCTTTTTTTAACTCACTATTTTTTCTAGTTCATCGTTTATTAGGGTTCATCTTTTGCTTGAACCACAAGAAGTAAGCCTTCTTCAATGGAAACCTCTGCCCAATCTCCTAAGAACACATTACTAACACCATAGGGTTTACCCATTTCAAAGCTACCACCCTCAACAGGATACATAAGATTCTTGGTATGAACTCCTTTTACAATAGGGGTGTAAGGTAAAAGGCTAATAAGGTCTCCTTTTTTGCCTTCTAGTTGCAATTTCTTATCCATAAGCTGCACCGTGTTTTGCCCACTTAAAAGGCGTACCTTTATTCCCTGGTTAAAAGCCTTATACATTAAGTGAACATTGGCCAAGGTATGGTCAAAACGGCTTCCTAGTCCTCCCCAAATATCAATATGAGTAGCACCTAATGCCACTGCCTTATGAATGGCCAATTCTGTATCTGTTTCGTCTTTATGACTAGGATAAGGAACCACAGGAATGCCTTGTTCTTTGTAATAAAGAAGTTCTTCTTTACTACAGCTATCAAAGTCTCCCAAAATATACTGTGGCGTAATATTTAGCTTACGAGCATGTCTTAATCCGTTATCCGCGCAAATAATACTGTCATAGATTTTAACCTCTCTACAAAAATCATAGTCCCCATAATCCCCATTGGTTAGGATAAGTATTTTCACTTTATGCTTCACACCCTTTAAAAAGCTCTAAAAAACCCTTAGCATTCTCCGCAGTTTGTTCTCCTTGGTACACAGAAGAACCCGCTACAATAAGATTGGCTCCTGCTTCTATAAGCTCTTTCACATTATCAAGCGTGGCTCCACCATCTACTTCTACTAAAATATTTCTTTGACTCTTTGCTAAATACGCTTTTACTTGACGTAACTTCTCCAGAGAATAAGGAATGAATTTTTGTCCACCAAAGCCAGGATTAACAGACATAATAAGGATCAAATCTACATCATCCATAATAGGCTCTAACTGACTAACAGGTGTACCAGGGTTAATGGCTACACCTGCTTTAATGCCTAAATCATGTATGCACTGAATCGTACGATGAATATGCTTGGTAGCCTCTATGTGAACGGTTAAAATATCTGCTCCCGCCTCTTTAAAATCTTTTAAAAAGCGATCTGGCTCTTCAACCATTAAATGCACATCCATGATGCCTGTAATATGCTGACGAAGGGCTTTAACAACAGGTATCCCTATTGTAATATTAGGGACAAATTGCCCATCCATAACATCGACGTGAATATATTCTACACCTACTTCTTGTACACGTTTGATTTCTTTTTCTAAGTTGGCAAAATCTGCTGCCAATATAGAAGGTGCTAAATGAATCACTTTACCATCTCCTTGTATCTTTTAATTGATTATAATAAGTGACGTAGCTGTCGTAACGCTCTGTAAAAATCCCTTGATTGGCTACTGCTTCCCGTACCTTACAACCCGGTTCATGAATGTGGGTACATCCTGAAAATTTACAGGTACCTTCATAAAAACTAAATTCCGGAAAGTAATGCTTTAACTCGTCTTTTTCAATACCCTCTAATTGTAAAGAAGTAAAACCAGGCGTGTCTAGCACAAACCCTCCGATACTAAGGGGGATTAATTCCACATGACGCGTCGTATGTTTTCCTCTTTTTATTTTCTCACTTACTGCGCCTGTCTCTAAAGAAAGTCCCTTTTCTAAAGCATTTAAAAGAGTGGATTTACCTACACCTGAAGGTCCTGCAAACACAGTGGTTTTATCTTTTAATTTAGGTTTTAAAAGCCCCACGTTAATGTCCATCTTAGCAGATAAAGGGATAACCTCATAACCTACTTTTGTGTAGCGCTCCACAATATGACCATAGCTAGCTTCTTGTCCTTCATCTATCTTGTTTAGAACAATAAAAGGCTTTATATTCTCTTTTTCAATAATCAAGAGAAAACGGTCTAGTAAATCCAAATGAAGAACGGGATAAGTCACTGAAAAAACAACAATAGCTTGATCCACATTAGCTACGGGTGGTCTTACTAAGCTGTTTTTTCGCTCCATTATCTCTTCAATGGCAGCAGTAGGATAGCGATCTCCTGAATTTTCTTCTTCTAAAAGGGTAATTAGCACATTGTCCCCTATTAAGGGGACAATGCTATCTTTTCTAAATTTTCCGCGCGCTTTGCATTCATAAATACTTTGCTCAACTTCTACATAATAAAAACCTGCAATACCTTTAATAATAGTACCTTGTACCATTTTGTTGTACCTCATTAAAATAAAATTTCATCTTGATAAACTTCTTCTCCATCAAAAGAAGTTATAAGAAGACCTTTACCTTTGCCTTTTACAGAAATAGTAAAAGGAAAATTATTTTTTTCAACGATGCCATCATAGGCTACCTTTATTGTGCCATCCTCAAGAACTAGCTTGACAAACACATGATAGCTCTCTTTATTTCCTCCATCTAAAGGTCCATTAATTGAAAAGCTTTTAGTGGTTGCTGGTGTATTATCATTAGCTCCTGTGCCATCAGAAGGGGTAGAACCATCATTCTCCTCTGGATTAGGTGTTGTTTCTTCAGCTTTTCCTTTACTTACTACCACATCAATGCTACTTCCTTCTTCTATTTTGGTTCCACTGGCTACACCTTGGCTAATAATTTTTCCAGCTTCTACTGTTTCACTATTTTCTTCTTTTTGTGCCCCAAGTTCAAGGTTTGCATTACGTAATTTAAGCTTGGCATCTTGTACGGATAAGTCGGTTAGTTTAGGTACTTCTGTTAAAACAACTTGTGGCCCTCTACTAATGACCATCTTTACAACCGAATTCATCGCTACCTCTGTACCATATTCAGGACTTTGACTAATAACTTTTCCCTTTTCTACCGTATCACTGTATTCATGATTAATGTCTGCGATTAAACTGGCCGCATCTAGTAATTGTTCAGCTTGAATGCTATCCTCTCCCACTATTTGGGGAACTTTTGTGGTGGTTACTTGACTCGGTTCTTCTAAAGTTAGGCCATTTTTCCCGCTAGATAAAATCAGTTGAATGGTGGTTTTAGAAGCTACACTTTCATTCTCATTAGGAGATTGTTTAGCTACTGTTCCTGTTTCTTGCTCTGAAGCTTCTTCCCCTACAACTTCTATTTTAAGATTATAGGATTTTGCTAAACTCTTGGCTTGATCCACTGTTTTACCTATAAAGCTTGGTACGATAACCTGTTTACCTTTCCCCATATTAGGAAGCCAAAACATAAGAACAACGTATAAAATAGTAAGGAGTAGTAAGGTTGCTAATACGCCACCAATACTTGCCAATACTTTATATAAAGTAGAAACCTCTTCTACTTCCTCTTCTTCAGGTTCAGCTACCTGAGTTCCAGCAAATCTCGGAATAGTTGCTTGTCCATTTTGCATTTCTCGTTTTCCTTGATACCCATTATTGCGAATATAGTCTGTATCTTTTGTTGAAAGCAAAATAGTATGATCATCATACCCTTGTTCCTTCACAACATAATTGGGATCTGTTAAAATGCCTTTCATATCCTTTAACATTTCATCTGCATTCTGATAGCGCTCAGATTGTACTTTTCGTGTTGCCTTTAAAATCAGCTTCTCTATGTTAGGCATTATATTAGGATTGTAGCTGGACGGATGAGGCATTTCTTCATTGATATGCTTTAGTGCAATAGAAATATGAGAATCTGCTTCAAAAGGAAGTTTTTTGGTTACTAATTCAAAAAGAACAATTCCACATGAATAAAGATCACTGGTTTCATTGACATATTTTCCCTTTGCTTGCTCAGGTGAAAAATAATGGACCGAGCCAATGGCATTACCTGTTGCCACAACTGTAGAAGAATCCACTGCCTTAGCAATGCCAAAATCAGTTACCTTTAAAACATTATCATGGGTAATTAGTATATTTTGTGGCTTAATATCCCGGTGAACAATTTTCTTACGATGGGCGTGCCTTAACGCAGAAACCATTTGTACCCCATAGTCCAAAACCGTTCTTGAATCAAAAGGACCTTCTTCGGCAATTACTTCTTTTAAAGTACGCCCTTCTACTAACTCCATAACAATATAATGTAAATCATGGTCACTTCCTACATCATAAATGCCTACAATATTAGGATGAGAAAGGCTAGCAGCAGATAAAGCCTCTTTCCTAAATTTAGCCACAAACTCTTCATCCTTAGCAAATTCTTCTCTTAATACTTTTATCGCCACAAAACGTTGTAATTTATTACATTTCCCTTTATAAACAATAGACATGCCACCGGCGCCGATTTTCTCTACAATCTCGTAGCGATCGCCTAGCAATGTTCCTGGTTCTAACATCATTGTCTCACCTCAAATTTCTTTGCAATTATTACAGCTATATTATCGGAGCCACCCTGCTCATTGGCTTCTGCAATGAGTTTATTTACTATTTTCCCTATGTCATTGGAATGAGCATATACAATTTGGTGAATCACTGTATCTGAGAGCATCGTTGTTAAACCATCTGAACACAACAAAATATATTCTACCCGGTCCATATCATACATCAAAGTATCCACTTTCACTTTTTCATATGTACCAACAGCCCGTGTAATAATATGACGTTGTGGATGTTCGCTGATTTCACTCTGCGAAATACAACCATTTTCCAACATTTCTTGTACTAAAGAATGATCCGTAGTAGCCTGATAAATGCTACTTTCATTGACCAAATATAAGCGTGTATCTCCTACATGAGCCAGGTATAAAATGTCTTCAACAATAGTAGCTACTGTAAAAGTTGTCCCCATTCCTTTATATTCTTCATGGCTAGCTGCCTGCTTAAAAATAACATGATTGGCATGCAGAATCCCCATTTTAAGTAATCTTAGTACATCCTCTCTGGTTTGTATACTGGCACTTTCATGTTGCCCTATATATTCTAAAAAAGAATCTATAGCCAATCGGCTAGCCGTTCCACCCGCCTTATGGCCTCCCATCCCATCTGCCACAATATACAGATTAGGTAAGATACCTACAGGCGTACTGGACACAAACAGAGAATCTTCATTCTGCTTTCTCTTCTTCCCAATATCAACCTTGCCAACGGCAATCATTCTATTCACCTCTTTTTTTTATATAATGACGTCTCAATTGTCCACAAGCAGCATCAATATCACTTCCAAGTTTTCTTCTAACTGTAGCAGGAATATGGTATTCTTCAAGTACCTTCAAGAAATTTTGTATATGGTCTAAAGAACTCTCCTTATACTCTCTCTCCTCAATTTTATTGACTGGAATAAGATTAACATGGCAAAGAAGCCCTTTTAATAGTTTTCCTAACTGTCTTGCTTCTTCAACAGAATCATTTTCATCATAAATAAGAGCGTACTCAAAGGTCACTCTTCTTCCTGTTTGATCGCTATATGCCTTGCATGCTGCTATTAACTCTTGAATACTATACTGATAAGCAATGGGCATAATACGCTTACGCCCTTCATCTGTGGGCGCATGAAGAGATATAGCAAGAGTTACTTGTGGTAAACTCTCTGCCAATTCCTTAATCCTAGGTACAAGCCCACAAGTTGAAATCGTTATATGACGTTGCCCAATGTTTTGCCCAAAAGGACTGTTAATGAGTTCTACAAATCGCTTCGTCACTTCAAAGTGTTCTAAAGGTTCACCACTTCCCATAATAACAATATTTGAAACTCTTTCCTCTATGTCTTGTTGAATAAGATAAATCTGGCTGACCATCTCACTGGGTGTAAGATATCTCACTAAGCCTTCTAGCGTGGATGCGCAAAATTTACAGCCCATTCTACAACCAACTTGTGAAGAAATACAAACAGAGTTTCCATGCTTATACCTCATCAAAACACTTTCTATTATATGTGAATCTTCACATTCAAACAAGTATTTTATGGTTCCATCTAACTGAGACGCATATTTTTTCACTATTTTCATCAAGCGAATGGGGAAGTCCTCTTTAAGACGCTCTCTTAAGGCAATAGGCAAGTTCGTCATCTCATCATAATTGGTTACCATTTTTTGATGAAGCCACTCAAA
>JAEZKI010000118.1 GCA_023415525.1 Bacillota bacterium
TCAGAAAGGTAACGCTGTAAAGCAGCCACTGCTGATTTACCAATAGGAATTGTTCTTTCCTTATGAGCATCTCTACAAATAATATAACCTTGTTGTAAATTAATATCTGTTACCTTTAAGGCCACTAACTCCGAAACACGAATTCCCGTAGCATATAACAATTCCAACATGGCACGGTCACGTATTCCTTTAATGCCTTTTACATTAGGCTGTTCTAAAAGCAAGGTGATTTGTGACTGACTTAAAATGCGAGGTACCTTTTTCTCTATTTTAGGTAAAGCAATAGCACGTGCTGGATTTTGTTGAAGCAAACCCTCTTTCATTAAATATTGGCAAAAAGCACGGATGGATGCCAACGTACGAGAAACCGTTGCCATGGATTTCTGATGCTCCTTCCTATCCTTTAGGTAAGCATCAATCACTTCTGCAGTTAAGCCCTCCACTTGTTGAACTTGATGTTCCTTTAGGTACTGAATAAAATACTTTAAATCCCTTTCATAGGACTGAATGGTATTATCGGATGACATCTTTATATTTTTTAAATAACTTAAAAATAGTGCAACATTCTCCTCCATAGCTTTTCCCCTTTAATAAATGCATATTTAACTTAATAATTTATAATATTTAAATTTTATTATATTATATCTAAAATGACTTTTTCTGTCTACCACATTTCATTTCAAAATTTATATTTAGGCAATTTGTTGAATAAAAAAACAAGACATTCCCTCTTTACTAAAAAAGTGCACGGGGTTTGCCTTGTTTTTATTCATTTTAAATATTTTCTGGTAAAAGTTTATTAAGCACTACACCTATAAGAGCTGCAATAGCTAAACCTGAAACAGTAATCGTTCCTACAACAGCAATATTATTAATTCCTATACCTGTTACAAAAATAATGGCAGCAATGATTAAATTTCTGCTATGTGTAAAATCCAGTTGAGCATCAACTAGTGTTCTTACACCTACACTCGCAATCATCCCAAATAAAATAATACTAATACCACCCATAACTGATGGAGGGATGGTTTGAATAATAGCTGTAAATTTACCACACAAACTTAGTATAATAGCAATAAGAGCTGCAATACGTAAAATTTGAGGATTATAAACTTTAGTTACAGCTAATACCCCTGTATTTTCACCATAAGTTGTATTAGCTGGTCCTCCTATAAAACCAGCAACCATTGTTGCAAGTCCATCTCCTAGAAGCGTCCGATGAATACCTGGATTGGCAAAGAAATCTTTTCCAACAACTGCTCCATTGGTTGTAATATCTCCAATATGCTCAATGAAAACAACGAGTGCTATAGGGGCAATCCCTATAATAGCTTCCCATGAAAAGCTTGGTAAGGCCATAAAGTGTTCAAGTCCTGTTTGAGAAAAACCAATCCATGGTGCCAATGCAATCGTTGAAGTGTCTACCATTCCTAAGCAAAGCGCTGCTACATAGCCTACTAAAACAGAAATAAGAATAGGAACTAATTTAAAGAATCCTTTAGCAAATATGGAAACCATAATCATGGTTATGACAACAATACTTGCCACTATTAAACTTTTAGGATCTATTTGAAAAATATCTGAGGTTTTATTAAAAATACTGGCATCCACATTAAAACCATTAGCCACTAATACTTCTGCCATCTTAGCACCCTCTGGGTTTTCATTCATAATAGGTGTATAACCAATCATCTGAATAGCTGTAGGACTTAAGCGCAGCCCAATAACCATAATGATTGGACCCACTACAACAGGTGGAAAGAAAGACTTCACACGCTCTACTCCTACTAATTTAATGACTCCTGCCATCAAAACATAGACAAGTCCTGTAGCAATAATCCCGCCTTTAACAGCTCCAATACCTAAAGTCTGTAAGTTAATGGCAATGGCCGTTATAAAGGCAAAACTAGAACCTAAAAAAACGGGGACAATTCCCTTTGTTGTCCCATGAAATACAAGGGTTCCTACTCCCGCACACAATAATGCCACTCCTGGATCTAATCCCGTCAAAATAGGGACCAATACTGTTGCACCAAACATTGCTAGCACATGCTGTAACCCTAAAATAAGTTTCTTACTCGTACTAATGTGTTCCATCTTTATCTCTCCCCTTTTTTCATTTATAGTATTATTCATTTATAGTATTTTTCATGTCTAATACAACCCTATTTTCATGGTCGACCTCTTTCACATGAACACGTACAATCTCTTTTTTAGAAGTAGGTATATTTTTACCTACAAAATCTGGCCGAATAGGTAACTCACGGTGGCCACGGTCAATAAGCGTAGCTAATTTAATATAACTTGGTCTACCTACATCCATAATCGCATCGAGTGCTGCTCTTACGGTACGGCCTGTATAAATCACATCATCCACCAAGACAACTGTCTTTCCATTAATATCTGATTCAATGCTACTTTCCCCCATAAGAGGCTGTGGAAACTGCTTTTCTAAATCATCCCTATAAAATGTAATATTAATCTTTTCAATAGGTACTTCCACATTCTCAATACGCTTAATCTTTTCAGCAAGGCTTTTTGCAATAGGTACACCACGTGTTTCAATGCCAATGAGCACCATATCATTGGCCCCCTTATTGGCCTCAATAATCTCATGAGCAATACGTGTCAATGCCCGATTCATGGCTTCTTCATCGAGTAATACTTTTTGTTCATGCATGTACTTGTCCACCTTTCTTCTTGGGTTTGATTCTGTTTATTCCATAAAAAAATAGACTCCTAAGTTCCTTTAGAAGTCTATCTGATATACTCTATGAAAAACTATAATACACATTATCGTATATCCTTATTAGCCTCTCGTGCTACCTTAAAGGAATAAATCTAGGTTAATTTTCTCATGTCTTTCTTAGTTTGTCAATAATCTGCCTAAAATAAACAGGTAATTCACTGTCAAATTCTATATATTTTCCAGTAGTCGGGTGAACAAAGCCAAGTACTTTAGCATGAAGCATCTGTCGGGTAAGTCCAAATTTATTTTTATTAGGCCCATAAACAGGGTCACCTAAAAGAGGATGGCCTATATGCTTCATATGCACGCGAATCTGATGGGTTCTTCCCGTAAAAAGTGTCAGTTCCACATAAGTAAAATCTTTGTAGCGCTCTAATACATGATAATGAGTTTTGGCTGGACGCCCTCCTATTACTACTGCCATCTTTTTACGATCTTGTGGCGAACGGGCTAAAGGAACTTCAACAACTCCTTCTTCTTCCTTAAAAGTCCCATGAACAATAGCATGATACTTTCGTGTTATGTTATGCTCTTTAAGCGCTTCTGAAAGAGCATAATGGGTTTTATCATTTTTAGCCACCATTAATAAGCCTGATGTATCCTTATCAATGCGATGGACAATTCCTGGTCTTATCTCTCCATTAATCCCTGAAAGCTTGTCTTTGGCATGAAACATAAGGGCATTAACTAAAGTCCCAGTATAATTACCTGGAGCAGGGTGAACCACCATATCTTGAGGTTTATTAACTATAAGAATATCTTCATCTTCATAGACAATATCTAAGGGAATGTCCTCTCCACTAATATTTACTTCTATAGGTTCTGGAATCTCTATATGAATTGTTTCACCTATTTTTATCTTATACTTTGTATTTTGTACTTGCCCATTGACTGTTACTTGGCCGTTTTCAATTTGCTTTTGTAGAAAGCTACGGGTATACTCCTCGAGTTCAAGAGAAAGATATTTATCTAATCTTGTTCCTTCTTTATCTTCTACAATAAGACTAATGATTTCTTTCATTCTACTGTTCCTTCTTTTTGCTTTTCAAAATCTTTTTCTCCTATCAGTATAGCCAAAAAGAGAATTCCTACACCTACAACAACTAAAACATCCGCTACATTAAAAACAGGAAAATTAATAAGTATAAAGTAAAAAAAATCACGCACATAATTAAGGGTTATTCGATCAATAAGATTGCCAATGGCACCACTTATAATGCACACAAAAGAAATACGACTCACTTTTCCCCAAAAAGTAAAAGGTAATTTCTTATAGTAGATAAACAATGCAATCACAACAATAACTGTCATAATAATAAACAGCCATTGTTTATTTTGTAGCATGCCAAAGGCTGCCCCTCTATTCTCCACATAAGTTAAATGAAATACATTCGGCCATAAAAGCACCTCCTGGCCATTTGCCAACTGTTGCACTGCCCAAACTTTTGTTACTTGATCTAGTGCTATTAAACCTATGA
>JAEZKI010000171.1 GCA_023415525.1 Bacillota bacterium
CTTAATAAGACTTGGTGTTAATTTGTATTAGTAATATAAATAGCTTGAGGAAGAGTAAAATTCTCCAAAAGAGCAAGTTGTAATAAAATACTCTTCCCTTCAGGTGTACACTTTTCTAAAACAATCATTTTAATGAGTTCCGTAGCTTGTGGAATACCCCCAAAATAGCCTTTTTCACTATAATCCATAAGTACAAGATAAATAAGGGCTGTCCATCCAGCTGTATAGTCAAAAATGGCTTTTCTTTCACTTTCTTCTATTTTTAGGCCATTAAGTTGAAATAAGGCATCTATTTCCTCTAATGTAAACGCTATTTCATCTTGCCATAAAAAGCCACATTTATTTTTAAGTCCCAATAACATATAATCTGTTTTTGGACGCATGCGGCTAATAACTACAATGTGTAAATGAGGTAGTTCTTCTTTTGCAAAAACCTGTAAAATACGATCAAGATTATTACTTTCAATTTCATGATAATCATCAATGATGCAGATTGTAGGCTCTGTAATAGCTTCTCCTACAATCTGTATCATTAAATCTAACTCTTTATTATTTTTAGGAAGTCCTAATTCCAATAAATGTTCACCTAATGTCTTATCCAGTTTACATAAGCTTTGACAAAATTTTTGCCAGACCCATACATCATCTATTTCATCTGTAGCTAACGAAAGCCACAAACATCTTTGTTTAGGTTGGTCTTCTAGAAACTGGCTAAAAGCTGTTGTTTTTCCATACCCCATAGATGCTGAAATAAAGAATAAAGGAAACTCATAAATAGCTTCCAGATGCTTATTTAATCTCAATCTATTTAAGGTTTTTGGCTTAAATAAACTATTTTCCATGCTGCTCTTCTCCTTTGATGATCTTCTAAAAGTAATTATCTATCTTTGTACTTCCTTTAAAGACTACACTACATTTCACATCATCTTTTTATAATGATTCTATTGAATAATTTAAGTTACTATAACAACAACAAGATGTACAAAAATAGATAGTTTTTTAAAATTATCCATGTATTGTAAATTATATACATAATCTCTCACAAAAACAATACATTTACCAAGTTAACAGAAAAAATGTATAAACTCTCATTTATTAAAAACATAAACAACATAAAATAAGGGTGCATTGACTTATGCCAATACACCCAAAATACTTAAAACTATTGATTTTTAAAAATCTTTGATTAACCGAAGTATCTGTTAAGAAGTCCTTCGAAAGCTTTACCATGGCGCGCTTCGTCTTTTGCCATTTCATGAACTGTATCATGAATTGCATCTAAGCCTAATTGTTTAGCTAAAGTAGCTAATTCTTTTTTACCTGCTGTTGCACCATTTTCAGCAGCTACTCTTAATTCTAAGTTTTTCTTTGTAGAGTCTGTAACTACTTCACCTAATAACTCTGCAAATTTAGCAGCGTGTTCTGCTTCTTCATAAGCAGCTTTTTCCCAATAAAGACCGATTTCTGGATAACCTTCTCTATGTGCTACACGTGCCATTGCAAGATACATACCTACTTCTGTACATTCACCTTCAAAGTTTGCTCTAAGGCCTTTAATTACTTCTTCATCTACACCTTTTGCAACACCTAATACGTGCTCATCAGCCCAAGCTAATCCTTCACCTTGCTCTTTGAACTTGTCACCACTCACTTTACATACTGGACATTGTTCTGGAGCCATGTCTCCCTCGTGAATATAACCACATACTGAACATACATACTTTTTCATAATTACTTCCTCCTTGAATTTGTTATATATAATTTTTATTATTTCCTAATAATTATTATTTGTTATGAGTTAATTATATCATAGACATAAAGAATGTCAATAAGTTTTTGTTTTTTATTTGTAAATAATTTATCATTTATTCTCTTTAACCGATATATAGTATAAGAAAAGCTATTTTTTACTTTTAAGGGGGGAAAGCTCATGCAAAAAATTATTATTCCATTATCTAAATGCATTCCAGGTATGATTACTGCTCAGCCTATTATCAACCTAGAAACAGGTACTACTATTCTTGGACAAAACATAGAAATAACTTCAGAACACATTAAAGACTTTAGTCACTTTATTTATAGTGATATTTGGGTTTACTTAGATTCTTCTTCAAAGGTGTGGAATCTCTCATCTGAAACTATTGAAAAGTATAAAGCTTATAGTGATGCTTTAAATACCGTTGTTAAAAATTTAAGTGAAAATTTTGCGATAGATATTGAAACCTTCGAGCAACTCTGTAATCATCTTTCTATTGATTTTAAAGAAAATCACAGTCTCCTAGGCTGTACCCATCTTATCAAATCCCTTAGTTATGATACCTATACACACTCGTTAAATGTGTCCCTTCTCTGTATACTTCTTTGTAGATGGTTACACATTGACCATACTACCCTCAATCATATTATTAAGGCCGCTTTACTTCATGATGTGGGTAGCATCAACCTCCCTTTTGATTCCTCAAAAATCCTAGAAGGCCTATCTCCTGAAGAAGAAATGGAATATGAAAAGCATCCTATCTATAGCTATAATATCGTCAGCAAAATGCAAGATATTGACTCTCTTGTAAGTAAAGCTATTTTAGCGCATCACGAATACCTAGATGGTTCCGGTTATCCTATTCACATTAAAGCACCATATATAAATACCATTACCCGTATCTTAAGTATTGCAGACACCTATGAACTCCTTATGAAAAAACATCATATTTTTGATACCTTACAAATTCTTCTGGAAGAATATATTACGCGATTAGATGCAGATAAGCTCCTTACCTTCTGCAATTTTATCTCTACTTATTATCTCGGCGTATTTGTCACGCTAAGTAATGGGCAAATTGGACAAGTCGTTTTTATTAACCCTAAATGTCTCTATCGTCCTATAATAAAGATTAATGACACTTTTATTAATCTCTACGAAGAATCCTCCCTCAAAATTATTTCTATTGAATAATAAAAAAACAATCAAAAAGGATTACTATAAAAGTTAAGGTTTAAAAACTTTTATAATAATCCTTTTTAATACGGGTTTTTATAGATCGTTTAAATAAAATAACTTAGTTGTCCACCTAAGTAGATAAGAAGAAGATAGGTCACTTCTCCCACCTCACAGATAGCGCCTAGAATATCACCTGTAATCCCTTCAATTTTCCAGTATATTCTCTTAATAACCCATCTTAATCCCACTATCAAAAAAAGCAGGATGGCAAATTGAATAACAACTATTTTTAAGGATTGTCCAAAAAGAGCTAAGATGGTCCCTATCAAAAGAAAGGTATACACTGTAGCACTACCTACTACTGCTAAGCTTGCTTTACCTATAAATAAATTGCCCATTCCCTTTTGTCTGGGGGACTGTGTTTTATAACACGCTATAACCAATAACCATCTACCTACTATAGGCATCATTAAGAGTTGCCAGACTTTCTCTTGCTCTATTATTTCACTAATAAATCCTAGTTTAAAAACTAGAACAAAAAAAATGGCTAAAAGGGCATTAGTCCCCAATCTAGAATCTTTCATGATTTCCAAGATTCGTACTTTATCTCGATAACTATAAAGGCCATCAAAGGTATCTCCTACCCCATCTAAATGCAAGCCACCTGTGAAAAGCACCATACTTAGAAGCACTAAGATACTTGCTATAAAGTTAGGGAATAGCTTGCTACTTAGAAAAGCTACACTATAATAAAATAAACCTAGTACTCCTCCCACTAGAGGAAAATAGAAAATGCCTTTATGAAAAGCTTCATCTACTCCACCATCAAAAGGCAAGGGAATACGCGTTAAAAATTGTAAAATGCTAATAAATCGTTTCATGGTTTACCCTTCTTTACTTGACACTTATCCTATATTTTCCTTATTATAACACATTTTTTCCAAATTACTCCTACTTAAGATATTCTTTCTTTTATAGTCGCCGACCTAGAAACTCCCTGTACTTCTAAAGAACTAGGATTAATAACATGAACGGCATGATGGAGCATTTGCACCTCAATCGTTTTTGACCTTATAATTTCCCCTTCTTTATTAATACACATCTCTTTTTCACTTTCTATTTTAATTTCTTTGGCCCTTTCAAAATGTACGCCATCTACTCCAATATGACGCCCTTTCATGAACAAAGGCAAAGTCCTTAAAATATACCAAAAAGACTTATGATCTACATAGCAAATATCAAAATAACCATCATCTAGTTGGGTAAAAGGAATAGGCAAAAACCCACCTCCATAATATTTCCCATTGGTGCAAACACAAATGAGAACTTCTTGTTCTATCACTCTTTCATTATCCAAAGTAAGCTTAAGGCGATAGTGTGGTCTTAAACGATGCTTGAATAAAACGCTTACAAGAGCTAAAAAATAAGTCAATTTTCCTGTCAGCCTATACTTTCTCGTAAGTTGACTGGCATAAGCAGCAGTATCTGCATCGATACCCACAGAAAGAATATTAATAAAATACTCCTCACCTAACTGACCACAATCTATAGGTATAGTCGGTCCCTCTATAGTCTTTTTTAAAATATCTTGCTTTTTTTCTTTACTTAACGACCTAAAAAAATCATTACAAGAACCCCCCGGCAAGACACCTAATACACTTTGTGTCCCAACAAGGCCGCTGACTACTTCATTTATAGTTCCATCCCCACCTATGGCATAAATGCGATAATTTCCTCTTTGGGCATACTCTCTTGCAATTTCTCTTGCATGTCCTACATACTGTGTAACCTCTATAAAATACGCCTCCGGTTGATCTTTAAAGTACTCTTTTATCTCTTCTCGATAATGGAGTGCTTGCTTTTTTCCTGAAACAGGATTGATGATAAAAACGTGTTTCATTTAATGCTCCTCTGTCTTCATGTTTTGCTTTACCATTTTCATTAGTTCTTTAGCTGCAGGAGAAAGATAGCGATTTTTATTCCATATTAAACTATAAGGATAAGTCCAACTTCTTCCTTCGATCTGCACCTCTTTAATTAATCCTATACTTAACTCCAAGTTAATGGCAGCATGAGGAATAAGGGATAAGCCTAAATTAGCAATAACTGCTTGTTTAATGGCTTCAATATTGCCAAGGGTCATCTCTATTTTTTTAGCAGGTAAGTTAAACTCTTCAATAAAGTCTTTAGCAATCTTATTGAGTTGAGAATTATTTTCATGTAGAATAAATTTCATATACTGTAGCTCATCATGGGAAATAAAGTGGTGACGTGAATATAAATGAGCAGGTGAAATTGCAAGAATAAGTTCATCTTCCATTAATTTCTCCACTTCAATAGTAGAAGGATAAGTCATGAAACCTCCATTGACTGCAAAATCTACTGTTCCTTCTTCTACACGTTTTGCTATTTCATCGGTCGTACAAACCTGTAAGTTGACGTTCACGTAGGGATACTGCTTCTTAAATTCGCCAATGACATGTGGTAAGATATAAGCTCCTGGTGTATTACTTCCTCCGATAGTAACAGAACCCCCTATATAATCCTTCTTATTGATTAAAATATTTTCTGCTTCCCCTAAAATAGCAAATACTTTTTGGGTATAACCATAAAGAATCCTTCCATTTTCATTTAAAATAATTTTATTCCCAGCTTTATCAAACACTTTAAGTCCGAGCTCCTCTTCCAATTTTTTAATCTGAATTGAAAGAGCAGGTTGGCTAATATGTAAAAGTTCTGAAGCGCGAGTAAAACTTTGATGTGCTGCGACTGTATTAAAAATTTTTAAATAATGTAGGTCCATACAAATACTTCCTTTTCTATCTTTTTTTCTTTTTACTACTTATAAATTCCATATATATTCATATTAATTTCTGTATATTTGAATTATACAATGTTTATAACTATAATCAAATAGTATAAAGATATAAATATAATAAATCCTCAAATTTCAAGAGCCATCACTTCCCTTATTATATATTTGATCCTATTTTAAAAGCCTGAGTAATTTCCCTATTACTCAGGCTTTTAGATTATTCGATTATTAGATTATTCGATTATTAGCCTATACGATAAACACGGGCTTCATAAGGTTTTAAAACTAACCTGTTTAAATCCTCTTCTTCTACTGGATAATTAGCAATAATAAGTTCTTTGCTATTCACCTCTACTTG
>JAEZKI010000193.1 GCA_023415525.1 Bacillota bacterium
CCATAGGAGGGCTTTTCCATAGTCTTGCAAAACCCCTTGCCCCATATAGTACATATTCCCTAAATATTTCATCGCCTTTACACTTCCAAGTTGGGCTGCTGCTTCATAATTTCTCAAGGCTTCTTTATAATTTTGAGGCTTTCCTTCCCCATTGTAAAAGCTATTCCCTTGTTCTAATAGCTCTTCTGCCTTCTCAGAACGCTTAAGGTTTTCTTGTAACTGCCCTGAAGCTTCTCCTGCCTTTTCCACTAAAGCTTTATCTTCACTAAAAGCCGTATCCATATTTCTCTCTTTTTTAATAAGACTCATCCATAAATCGACAGCTTCTTCTGCTATACGTCGTTCACAGCCCTGTTCTTCTTGTAAAAGGTGAATACACTTATTGCGCTGTAGCATACAACTATGAATATCACAGCCCTTTAGCTTACCGTAAATATTACTGGCAAGTCCTAATGTCAAAAGACGATGTTCCCCTTTGGCAAAAGGAAAATAATCCTTTATAAAACTCATAAAGCGTTTAGGTTCTTCAAGGAGTTCCTCACCATAAATAGCTTTTAAAAGAAGAATTTGATTAATAATCTTTTTTCTCAGGATGACCCACTCCTTTCCCTTGTTGCACGCTATAAACGAGAGCTACTGTAATATCATCTCCACTTCCACAACGGGTGGTCTCCTCTAACCATTCCCTTAAATGCGCCTCTAAATACTTACTGGCCCTTTTCTTAAGAAAGTTTAAGTAATCTTTTCCCACTTCTAAGAAGTCTTCATGACTTATAAAGCTATTGGCATAACCATCTGTACTCAGTATAAAAAGCTGAGGTTTCATGGTGTAATAAGATAAAGGGGCTAAGAAACTCCTAAAATATTGCCAAGCATTTTTTTGACATAGCGAATAGGTTTCTGTTCCATATTGCTGTTCATTGGGTAAAAGCCAAGAGGTCTCCCCTCCTTCAAAAACACTTAAAATATCTCCATCACCGAGTTGCATGGCAAAAACAAGCTGGTCGGTTATAAGCAAAAAAAGAAGGGTGGTTCCATACCACATCCATAACTCTTTATCGGATGCTGCCTTTTCTCTTTGGCATCCCTCATGATAAAACTTTACAGCCTTCTTCCACTCTTTTTCAAGGGTCTTGGGTAAATCAATATCTTTTGCCTGACTTAGAAATTCATAAAGGAGTAAGTCGGAATGGGTGGCTAAAAGTTCCTTCCAAAAATCTTTTGTTATTTCTACTGCTAATCTTGCGCCCTCTTCACTGTATTTACATTTTTCACTGCCATGGCCATCGGCTAAGGCACATAACCATTTTTTCTCACCCACTTCACAAAAACTCAGGGCATCTTGACAAGGCTTGCCACTTCGCAAATGACTAAAACCTTGAACGGATTCTCCTATAACCTTCCAACCTTCTTGACGTACTTTTTTACCATACATCGCTATCCTCTTCCCCTATAACGGGAATAGCCTCTAAGTCAATAGGACTGGCTTTTGACGTAGCGGTAAGCACATGACTATTGGGACTAGACACTTGTTTAGCCACCGTAGAAGCCCATTTAATATATTTCACTAAAGCTTCAGGATTATTGGCTTGTAAAACCGGAATCTCATTGTTATTGATAAACTCCTTTAATACGGTACTATCGGCATCACTGCCTATGGCAATGGCAATCTTAACCGCTTTTTTTCCCCAAGGTAAATGAAGGAGGCGGTCAAGCCCTTCTTTATATTGATCCGTAGGTTGCCCATCTGAAAGAAGTACCAAAACAGGTGGTAAAGCTCTCTCTGGCATAGGAGGCATTTCTAATTGATCAGCGACTAATTCAAAAGCTTTTCCCATGTCAGTAAGACCATCTGCTTCAATATCTAGCCACTCAAAATCCTCAATAGGTGTAGGTGAGGCTATCTGCCAACTTGCCCCTTCTGAAAACTTAGCGACACGTACATAAAGCTTGGCATTAGGGTTTTCCTCTGCTGCTGTTCGCATATCTGGAATCGTTTGCTTGATGGCATAATTAAGAGATTGAATTTTTTCTCCCATCATTGAACCTGAGCAATCCACAATCCATATAAAGTGAAGGGGCCTTGAAGCCATCTCCCCACCTGGTCTTTTAAATCCTTCTGACATCCTTAATTCCTCCTTTTATCTACTTCCCTTTTTATTTATCTATAACTTACTGTCTCTTTAAAGCTGACCTAAAACCATTCCAAAGTCAATACAAGCTCCTTTTATAAGGGGAGCATTTTTACCAGGAGGCACACTCACCTTGGTCCCATCGTTTTTAATCAATGTCCATTCCCTATCTGTCAAATTAGTTAAGCCCCATTTATTAGGGTCTTTAGGATGCTGTGAGACCTGAGCCACTACTGTTTGAAGGTCAAAATTATCATAAAAATGATGGGCAAAAAGAAGGGTCCCCTTCCCTAAGACAATAAACTGATTACCTATTTGAATCGCAGAAGGCTTGTTTATATTCTTATTACAATTCCAACATATGTTGCCTGCTCCAATTTGGTCACTTTCATAATAAAAGTTTTCCACCCCACATATTGGACACTGTAAAATACTATCTCTTAAACGGATAAACACTCTTTTCCATTGATTTTCTACAATGCGGCGATTGGGATTTTTCATACCTTCTGTAAAGGCTTGTGTAAAGAGTTCTTTGACATATTTAGGATAAAGATTCCAATAGATAATGGCATTATCCTGATACCCTGCAATAGGGCGATTACTTTTATCTTGTGGGTCCCATATAAACAAAGGATTTCGTCCATAAATTTCTTGTTTAGCCACCGCATCAAAACATTTAATTTCTGCTTCTTTAGCCCCTTCTAAAGGATGGTGTAGCATAAACATATAAAAAAGTAACACGGCCAGAGAAAATAAATCTGTTTCGGCCTTAGGTCCTGTCTTGCCCATAACAATTTCTGGAGCCATAAAACCTAAAGTCCCCTCTACGCCACTTTGTGAGAAACCTGTTACCACCACATTATCATTATCACAAATGAGAACTTGTCCACTTTCTGGGTCTAAAAAAGCGTTGCCAAAAGAGATATCGCAATAGCTATAGCCAAGGGAATGTAACTTTTGAAAGCAATCGGCTAGCTCAGCACCTGCTGTACTTAAAGCCCAAAAAGAAGGTTCTGCCTTACGTTTCATTAAATCCACAATACTTTTGTACTGACTAGGACGGAGAGCCATAATATAACCAAAGGTACGTTTACCATTTATGCGATCAATAGGCCACAAGAAACGTGAATCAGGTGGTCCATTTTCAACTAATTTTTCTATAATCTCTTTCTGTCTTGGAGTAGCCATATGCTCATGATACCATTTAAGGGCATAGTGTTTACCACTATTTTCAACTTCATAAACTTCCCCCTGCCCACCACTTCCTAACAGGCCAATCACCTTATAGGTTGTACCATGAGAAGAAATCAGCTCATCTCCACTTTGAAGCATTGAAATTGTCACCTGTATTCTCCTTCCTGTTTTTAATGCTTATATTTTTTTATACTTACACTATTATACTATATTCATGTAATTTTTTGTATAAACTTTTAATACTCTTATAATTTGATTTTTCTATCTTATTTGTTCCTTCCAGAGACTGTCTCACTGGTAAGTAATACCCATTAGAAAAGTAGCATTTTTCCAACCTCTAAGGACTTCTTACTAAAAAGGGTGTACACCCATGTAAATAGACTTATTAGTCTACTTACACGAGTGTACACCTCCATTAGTGAGACAGTCCCACGCTTCTCTCTATTACCTATTATTTTATTTAATGATGCCCTTTGCTTTTAAATATTGACCAAGTTTTTTACTCTCTGTATGGGAAAAGGTTTCATTATAGTCTTTGGCACTATACTTAATAAGGCCACACTCCCTGGCACCACGTAAAGCCTCACGGACCTCATCTCTAGAAAGCTTTGTACGTCTTGCGATTGCCTCCATACTTTCACTCCCATAATAAAAGGCTTTAAGTACTGCCATTGTCTGATTGGTATTCATCTTTTTGTCCTCTCACTCACTGATTTGTTTACTTTTCTTATTCTATCTTATTCTCACTATGATTAAAAGCCTTAAATCCTTACTTTGTAGCCTATCATATAAAATTTAAATCTAAGAGCGAAAGAATTTAGAGTGCTTTGTCTTATATAAGATCTAGATTTTCAATATTGAGGCGATAGGTCACATCCTTACGTTCTACAATAATGGTGATTTTTTCTTTCAGCTCTTTGTCCTCTTTAATCTTAGAAAGAAGCTCCTTCGTTGGATTAATGGCAAAAGGATGGCCTACTAACTTCAGCATTATAAAGTCTCCTGCTGTATCGCCATAAGCATAGCTTTTATTTAAATCAATAGCATATTGCTCTACTAATTCAAAAATAGCCTTTCGCTTACTGACTGCATCCCACATAGGTATGACTTGTCCATTGTACTTGCCACTTCCTGTTTTTTCATAAATGGTACCCCGATAATCATCCATTTCATATTTTTGGGACATTTCCCTAACCAGTTCAATGGGTGAGCCTGAGATGGCCATAACCTTATGTCCTTGCTCATGATGCCATTTAATGCGTTCTCTAGAAAAGGTATAGACTCTGTCTCCCTTTTGCTCAATGACCTTCTTGGCAATATAGGTAATTTGATCTTCATGAATATCTTGTACTGCCTCTACATAAATTTCTACCATTTTTAAAAGATAAGTATCATAATCCCCTACCCGTTTATCCCAACTTAAAAAGGCTGGGCGGACTTCTTTGTACCACTTACTCTCATCAATCAACTCATAAGTCACAAGCTTTTTAAAAACCTCTGTAATCAACCCTTCACGATAAATGGTTCCATCTATATCAAAAAACGCAGCTTGATTCATTGTCTCTACCCTCCTTATCTTGATAGCATAATTTTTATTATCATGCCACAAAAAGTCCTTATTTACAAGAGTAAATCCTTATCCCCATGATAATCTGATGGACATACACCTACGATGGATCTAAAAATACGACTAAAGTAAAATTGATCTTTATAACCTATCATATTGGCTACATCCTTAATAAATATTCCCTCATTCTCTCTAAGAAGTTCCTTTGCCTTTTCTATTCTTATAGTTGTTAGGTAATTATTAAAAGAGTTTTCTTCATACTTCCTAAAAAGCCTACTCAAATAAGTCTGAGAGATTCCAAAAGTCCGACAAATAGATTGTAAGGAAATATCTTCCGCAATATTGACCTGAATATAAGCCTTAATCCTCTCTAGAAATTCGGGGGTATCTACTTTAGATGCCATCTCTTCTTCTTGCAGATACTTTCCATAAATATCTTGTAAACTCTCTAACAAGTCCTTCATATCGGTTGCATAATAAAAGGCATCTTCTAACATGAATTCACAATTAGAATTACTCTCTCTTACCTTATCATACTTTTGAATGGCATAAAGAATTTTCCTTACAGCTTCTTCTAGTAATAGTTGGGGATATTTTACGCGTTCACATTCTTTCATAAATTGGGTTATAAGTGCAAAGACTTTATCTCTCTGCTGCTTTTTTAAATGATATTCTATTTGCTTTATAACCTGCTCCTCATTTACTGTAGTATTTTGGGTCTCTATTCCTGTCCTTCCAATAGTAATAATCTGGGAATAGCCAATCACCGTATGACTATCCAATGTACGGTATAATTTTTTAGCAATTTTAGGGATAACTTTTGGCTCAAAGGCTTCCTCATAGACAACACAGGTTATGTAATCTGTCTCATTACACTTCTTATCTATTTCGTGCTTAATGAGCTTTTCAAATGCCTTTTGCTCTACTACTTCTTCTGGGCAGAGATAAAGGGCCTCCATATCATCCCGTCCATAAGTAAACACCACATCTTCCACAAAAGAGAATAGTTCAATGGCTTCTGAGCGTGAAAAACGTCTAGGGAGCCCATTGCGCCTTACAATGGCACCATAATACAAGGGACTAGGA
>JAEZKI010000304.1 GCA_023415525.1 Bacillota bacterium
ATACCTCCTAAAAAAGCTGCAGAGATCTAAAACACCCTGCAGCCCCAGTTTATTGTTTCAAATAGCAAGTAACTAGCTCTTCGAGAATTTCATCCCTCTCTAGTTTGCGAATCTTGTTTCTTGCACCATTATGACTGGTGATATAAGTTGGGTCTCCTGACATAATATAACCTACAATTTGGTTAATAGGATTATAGCCTTTTTCTTTAAGGGATGTATAGACATCCATAAGGACTTCACGAGTTGAAGCCTTTTCCAAATTCTCTAAATGAAATTGCATGGTCTCATTAATATTTTTCATCCTGATCACCTTCCAATCCTTTCACCTTATATTAGTAGTATACCATAATATTGAAAAAAACTATAGATAATTACCAAAAATATAAAATGTTTATGGCTCAATAAGCTTTCCTATTAATCCTGTCTCTTTTAGTTCTATGATTTCTACTTTTTGTAAGGTATTCTCTAAATGTGCGGATGTTTCTACATACACCTTTAAATAATTGCTTGTAAACCCTGTAAATCCTTTATGATGAGAATTCTCAAATAAAACCTCTAATTCTTTTCCAAGATGGGCCTTCATAAAATCATGGCGCAATTCTTTTTCCAAATGAGTAAGCCTCTTAACCCGTTGTTCCTTGATTGCTGGATCGATTTGATTTGCCATGGTAGCAGCAGGTGTCCCTTCTCTTTGTGAATAAGGGAAAATATGAATTTGAGCTAATCTTACGGTTTTTATAAACGCTAACGTTTCCTCAAATTCTTCCTCTGTTTCTCCTGGAAAACCTACAATAATATCTGTTGTAATGGCTACATCTGGCCAAATGGCTCTTAATTTTTCGACGCTTTCTAAATATTGGGCTTTTGTATATTTACGACGCATACGCTCCAAAACCGTTTCACTTCCACTTTGTAAGGAAAGGTGGAAATGATGGCAAATTTTAGGAAGTTCTTGAAGGGCCTTTATAAAGGCCTCCGTTACAACGACGGGTTCGATGGAACTCATACGAATACGCTCAATCCCTTCAATCTCATGGACCTTCTGGAGTAACTGAATAAGATCAGTATCTCCTAAATCTTTTCCATAAGAAGCCACATGTATACCTGTTAAAACAATTTCCTTAAATCCTAGCTCTGCTAAACGTCTTGTTTCTGCTAGGACACTTTCTACTTTACGACTTTTTATACGACCTCTTACATAAGGAATAATACAGAAAGTACAATAGTTATTGCAACCTTCTTGAATTTTAATATAAACCCGTGTTCGTTCTCCCATATTGGAGATTTCCATTTCTTCAAATTCACGAACAGCCATAATATCGGATACCAAGTTAGTAGATAGGTCTTGATTTTCTTCTAAGTCTTGGACTAAGTGAATAATCTCTTTACGCCGATTGGTTCCTACTATAATATCGATCTCTTCTACTTGATCTTTTATAGCCTCACCTGCTATTTGAGCATAACACCCCATGGCCACTAAAATGCTTTGGGGATTAATGCGCTTGGTCTTTCTAAGCATTTGGCGACATTTACGGTCACTTAAATGGGTTACTGTACAGGTATTTACCACATAGACATCAGCGTATTCCTCAAAAGGAACCACTTCATAGCCTCCACGTTTAAAATCTTCTAATACGGCTTCTGTGTCATATTGATTGACTTTACAGCCTAATGTATAAAATGCTACTTTTCTCATATTTTCACCTCTTTTATATTGACATCCACCTTGTTAAACTATATGATACAATTAAATTCAAATAAGTATTTACTTTTTAATAACATACAATGACTTATTAATTTACAAGGAGGTGCTCTATGCAATCTATTTATATTTCACTTAACTCTATCGAAAAGGTAAAACAATTTGTTAACCTCATTAATCTCTATGATGGAGACTTTGATTTATCTTCTGGTCGCTATATTATTGATGCCAAATCCATTATGGGGATTTTTAGTCTTGACCTTAGTAAACCTCTTCGCCTAGATATTTACAATAACCCTCATGGTGATGAAATTATTAGTAAACTTCAAAGCTTTATAAGTGAATAAATAAAAGTTATAAAAGTCCACTAGGTGGACTTTTATAATGTTTGTATAATTTCCATTTCTTCAATGGCACGTGCCATCATTTCTTCTATCACATCCTCCAATATTCTTTCAGAACGTTCAATACTCTCTAATTTCGGCTTTGTTTCAGGGTGCTTAGGTACAAAAATTGTACAACAGTCTTCATAAGGCAATATGGAAGTCTCAAAGGTATCAATCTTCTTAGAAATCTGAACAATTTCTTCCTTATCAAATCCAATAAGTGGCCTAAACACGGGCATACCAACCACTTGATCCGTTACAACTAAGCTTTGAAGGGTTTGACTTGCCACTTGACCAATGCTTTCTCCTGTAATGAGTGCCATATTTCCATTTTTAATAGCAATACGCTCTGCAATACGCATCATTATACGACGCATGATTAAGGTAAGCTGTTCATGTGGGCACTTCTCATAAATAGTCATTTGAATTTCTGTAAAAGGTACCACGTGAACACGCATGCCTCCTGTGTAAACGGCCACTTTTTTAGCTAAATCAACGACTTTTTCTTTCGCTCTTTCACTGGTATAAGGAGGACTATGGAAATAAATAGCATCCACTTCTACCCCTCTCTTAGCAACCATCCAACCTGCAACAGGACTATCAATACCACCTGAAAGTAATAAAGAAGCTTTCCCATTGGTACCATAAGGCATTCCACCTGCTCCTTTATAAGTCGTTGAATAGACATAGGTGTGGGTACGCAGTTCTACCATAAGTAGAACTTCCGGTTGGTGCACATCCACCTTAACTTGTCCTTCTAATGCCTCAAGAAGATATTCCCCAATTTGGGCATTCACTTCCATAGATTGAAGAGGAAAACGCTTATCAGAACGACGTGTCTCTACCTTAAAAGTTACAGGTCCTTCTGCACATCTTTCTTTCATATGGTGGAGGGCAAGACGCTTAATGGCCTCCATAGAAACTTCCTCTTCCTTTGTTCCATAAGCCACACCAATG
>JAEZKI010000226.1 GCA_023415525.1 Bacillota bacterium
CGATAAGCAATGTTCTTTTCATTCGTTGGGAGCCATGCATAATTGGAGGATAATCTTATGCCACTAGACTTAATTTTTCTAATATATAGCGTATCATATAAGCTAATAGACTGCATAATCATTTGAAGGTCATGATAGCCATTTTCTCTTTTCCCCACCACATCTAGTGTCAAGTTAATTTTGGCTCTTCCTTTTAGTATAATTGAATTCATACTTTTCTCCCTTAACTTTGCTAATATTTATTTCATTATAAGCTTGTGTAAATCATAAAGTCAACCCACCTGTACTTGCTGTATACAAAATGCAAATCAAACAATGTATTTTTAGTACGACAGAGTACAAAAAAAAGAGCGACTGTAGTCACTCTCTACTTACTAGGGTTTAATTTTTTTAAAATAATAAGCTTTTGGCCAATATGTAATACATCCGGTGTATCAATACCATTGACTTCTTGAATGTCTTTAACAGTTGTATTAAATCGTTTAGCCAAACTCCAAAGGGTATCCCCTTTTTTTACCTGATATACCGTCATACTAGGATAGTTCCCCAGCTCTTCTTTAGTCATGTCTTCCAGTCCAATATCCTCCAAAACATTAAGGTTTTTCATATTATAGACCTCTGCCATACAATCCAAATTATACTCAATAACAACTTCTTTTTTATTTTGAGCATATACCTTTACATCACTGGCATTTACACGAGGCATAATCAATGACTTATTTGTAATTCCTTTTACCTCTAGGTCTTGTGAGAAAGGAATCATGTTAACGGCTGTATCAATGATGTTTCCTACTTCATTAGCCGTATAAATCGTCTTTACTTCTAAAACACCCTTAAGTGTTAGCTTGTCATCCCCCACTATTTTCTCTTCAATAGTAGGCTTAACTAAAACACAAAAGATCTGATTATTTTCAGGTGTGAGATTCTCAATAGTAATGGCTTCTTTTTTAGGAATACTCATCTCCATTCGATCTTGAAGATTCATGTAATCCAGTTGTTTATCCTTACTGGTCATCTTCTTTCCTGGGCAGTGAACATCAGAAATAATCGTTTGTGTATTCTTATTCAGTTTGTAGTACTTGGCACATATAATAAATTCACACTCCATCACGCGGTCTTCACCATCATAGTCAGGTGCTACTTTCATGTAAGAAGGTGTGGCTTGAAGGTTACAGTCCCAAAACATTTCTCCCTCATCTTTTGGTGTACTAATACTCCCTTGGAAAGGAACACGACTACTTATGACCTCCACAGCATCCTCATCACCATCAGCTTTATACAGCGTTGCTACATCTAGCATCCCATTATAAAGAATTTCTGTTTCTGTACGTCTAATTTGTTCCTCAATAATCTGAATACTTGATTTAAGAATCTCATTAATGCAAGGTTTGGTTTGAGGAACTGTTAAATCTTCTTTTACAATCATTTTATCTTCTTTTACATCGGAAGGTATTGTAATCTCAATAACTTCCTCTTGGGTTTGAATAGGGGTTTCTGTCTTAATCCCTGTGATAACCATGGTTTCTTTGCTATTGGTAGCTGCAACACAGATTTGAATAATGGCTTTTACATTCAGCTTTCTCTCATTTAGAATATTATAGCTCATGTGCTCAATATTGTATTCGAAGTCAACTTTTTGATCCTTGGTCACACCATCTAGTACAACAAAATCCTCTACAGGAATATTGCCTTTCATCGTGTAGACACATCTTGGTTTATTTTCGTTTACATAGAGTACACATACCTCAATATTTCCTCTATACATAATTCTATCATCACTTACGTCTAATTGATCTACTGTCATCTTGCCGTCTAATTGAAGTACCTTTTGCATGTCAGGTTTTCCATCTGGTACGATCAGGTCTCGCTCTTTTATGACTTGAACGACTTCTTTTTTTGTCATTTCATCTAGCGTAATTGGCTTCTTTATGAGTTCTAATGACATTTGACTTTCCCCTCCTATAGCATTTATATATACAAATGTATGTATACATAGTTAATAAGATGCTCTTTTCTTCAAAATTGGACTAACTATCTCTAGTCTTATATATATTCAGACCTTCTTTGTAATATGCTTAAACAGGCATTGTATTTACTATATAGTCTTGTATTTTTTTCTCAAACTCTTTTTTACTGTCTTTAAAGAGTGGTTTATTAAGTTCTCTCTCTATTTCTTCTTGCGTCAACTCTTCAAAACTTAATTTTTTATCTTCTTCTTGTTTTGGGGTACTATTCTCTACAACAGGACCTCCTCTCCTACATTTTCCTACGATTTCATATCCCCCTAGCCCATTAAATTTAGTAATGGTATTCTCCAGTGCTTCTTCTATAGGCAAAACTTGATAAAATGGGCAATGGGCCACTTTCTCTACAATAAATACGGGGTCTAATGCATGGATAAGAACACGATTAGGTGAAGCTGCAAAATCTGCTCCTGCAGCTAAAATACCCTCGAAAAATGACTGGCACGCTCCAGCAAAAATAACAAGGTCTGGTCTATAGGCCCTAGCTCTCTTAACAGATTCCACAAAATAAATTGAATTTCTGTATTCGTTTATATCCATTAAATTCTTACATTGCTTATTAAGGGAATCATGTCCTGTTAACACTAAAATATCTGGTGAATATTTTTCTAATAAGTAACGAATCTTTTTAGGCTGTTCTGCTTCATGTATATG
>JAEZKI010000222.1 GCA_023415525.1 Bacillota bacterium
AATAAGGATTGATGGCAAGATGGGCTATATGTTTCAAAAAGACCACCTCCTAGAGTGGCGTACCATTAGAGACAATATTACATTAGGATTAGAAATTCAACATACCAAGACAAGGGAAGCACTAGAAAAGATTGAAGGACTTCTAAAAACCTATGATTTATGGGAATTTCGTAATCGTTTTCCTAAGGAACTCTCAGGTGGGATGCGACAGCGTGTGGCTTTAATTCGAACCCTTGCTACCAATCCAGATATTTTATTGCTGGATGAACCTTTTTCTGCATTAGATTATCAGACAAGACTTCTGGTAAGTGATGATATCTATCGCATTATTAAAAAAGAGCATAAGGAAGCCATTTTAGTAACCCATGATATATCAGAAGCTATTTCTATGGCAGATGAGGTGAGTGTTCTTTCTAGGCGACCTGCCAAGATTAAAAACACATATAAAATTGAATTGACTGTAGAGGGTGAGAAAACACCTCTTACAGCCCGCAAGGCACCTGAGTTTAAGGACTATTTTGATGTACTGTGGAAGGAGTTGGATGTGAATGCTTGAGGAGAGAAGCGAAGGTTATAGACAATTTATAAAAGATAAACAAAAGAAGCAACGAAAGATTCGCCTATGGCAGCTAGGCCTTACCATAGGTTTTGTTGTTTTATGGGAATTGTTGGCACGTCTTGGACTGATTAACACCTTCCTAGTAAGTAGTCCCTCTCAAATCTTTAAACTGTTTGGCGTCTATTTAAATGATGGGAGCTTGTTTAAGCATATAGGCATTTCCGTATGGGAGACGGTGTTAGGGTTTTCAATAGGGACCTTTTTAGGAATAGGTATTGCCATTATTTTATGGTGGTCAGATACAGTAGCTAAGATATGTGACCCCATTCTTGTTGTACTGAATGCCTTACCTAAAACAGCTCTTGCCCCCATTTTAATTGTATGGGCAGGGGCAGGAATAACAGGAATTGTCGTAACAGCTATAACGATTTCTATTATTACAACCATTTTGTCAGCCTATAATTACTTTATCAATGCAGAAGAAGATAAAATAAAAATGTTAAAAAGTTTTGGAGCTAGTAAATATCAACTATTAACCAAACTCATATTACCTTCTAATGTAGGAAATATCATCAATATTATTAAGATCAATATAGGTCTTTCTTGGGTAGGGGTTATTGTGGGTGAATTTTTAGTTTCACGTTATGGACTGGGTTATTTAATTGTTTATGGTGGGCAAGTTTTTCGATTAGACTTAGTGATGATGGGGGTTGTCGTTCTAGCCTTTTGTGCCTTTGTTATGTATGAGATTGTAAATGTTATTGAAAAAATATATTCTTCTAAAAGAGTCACCAAAGAAACGGAAATCGAGTATGCTATAACAGGTAAATGTAAAAATATACCAGTTAATAACGAGGTGAAATAGTATGAATAAAGTAAAAGCCCTCTGGGCATTAGTGCTTGTCATGCCCTTTTCTGGTTTGGCTACAGGCTGTGGCGATAAGAGCTTAATGAAAATTAAATTAGCAGAAGTAACCCATTCTGTTTTTTATGCGCCTCAATATGTAGCTCTTGAGAAAGGTTTTTTTAAAGAAGAAGGATTAGAGGTAGAACTTATTGGAACACAGGGCGCAGATAAAACAATGGCTGCTGTTCTTTCTGGAGAAGTAGAAATTGGATTCATGGGTCCAGAAGCTTCCATTTATGTGAATAATCAAGGGAATAAAGATTATGCTATTAATTTTGCACAGGTGACTAAAAGAGATGGTAGCTTTTTAGTTTCAAGGCAAGCCGAACCCAACTTTGATTTCAAAAATCTAGCAGGGAAAGAGGTCATTGGTGGACGAAAAGGTGGAGTACCTGAGATGACACTAGAGTATGTCCTTAAAAACAAAGGGTTAATAGTGGGGGAAGAGGTAGTAAGTGGTCAAGTTAATGTACGGACAGATATTCAGTTTGCTGCTATGGGTGGTGCTTTTGCTGGTGGAGAAGGAGATTATGTTACCCTTTTTGAGCCAACGGCTACCATGCTAGAAAAAGAAGGTAAAGGTTTTGTGGTTGCATCCATTGGTAAAGAATCAGGTGAAATCCCCTATACTGCTTATTCTGCTTTAAAGTCTTATATGGAGAAACACCCGAATACGATTCAAAAGTTTACAGATGCCCTTTATAAAGGACAACAATTTGTACAAAATAGTTCAGCAGAAGAAATTGCCAAGGTTATTGCACCACAATTTAAAGAATTGACATTAGAAGACTTAACTGCAGTTGTAGAACGTTATAAGGCGATTGATGCTTGGTGTGAGAATCCTATTCTTAAAGAGGATAGCTTTAATCGTTTGATGGATGTTATGGAGCTAGCAGGAGAACTAAATAAACGTGCGGATTATGATACCCTTGTCACAACAGCTTTTGCAGAAAAAGCTATTCAATAAAAAAGTTAAGACCGTTTTAAGCATTTAAAGCTTAAAGCGGTTTTTTAGTCTATCCAGTATTTTAATAGGAGATTTACAATAAATTTTATGAAAAAGCTAAGATGAAAGGTTTTAGTGTAGGATAAGGTTAGAAAAATCTTGTGAAGTTTGGTATAATAAGTGAGAAAAGGTAATTTGATTACATTTTTAAAAGAGAAAGGAATAGACATGTTCATTTTTATAGATGTGACGACATTGCAAAAAGAACTCAAGCGCTTAAGTGGCCACTGTAAGAACTGTGAGCGGCAGGCAACAATGGTTTTATTTAAAACTTATCAATGTATACGGGTCTTCTTTATCCCTATTTGGCATTGGGGAGAACATTATTATTTAGTGGATGAAGACTGTGGGGCGCGTTATGAGATCAGTGAGGAAGATGGCGTTTTATTGCATTATGGGAAGAAGACAGTTGAAGCTTGTGAGCCACTTAATAGGCAACAGACACCGCTAAAATGTCCAAGCTGTAAAAGGGTAGTGGATCAGGACTATGAGTTTTGCCCTTTTTGTGGTGCAAAGAGAAAGTAGGCGAATAGATGAAATGTAGAGAAAATTGTGGTGCTTGTTGTACAGCACCTTCTATTAGTTCCTCTATTCCAGGTATGCCACAAGGGAAAAAAGCAGGAGAACGTTGTATTCAATTGGATGAGGGAAATAGGTGTATGATTTTTGGAGATCCTAGGCGCCCTAGAGTATGTACTGCACTTCAACCA
>JAEZKI010000252.1 GCA_023415525.1 Bacillota bacterium
TTATACCATAAGCCAAAAGATAGTTTTCTAGTTGATCAATGTCCGACATTTCCAAGCCTAACATGCCAGTTCGCAAAAAAACCATCATACTTTTATAAGAATAGGAAGAAGTAAGAACTTCTAATAGTCCTTCTATTACAGCCACTAAACTATTGGTGTGAATATTGCGTTTCATATCCAAGAAATAAGGAATCTCATATTCTTTAAAGATACTTTTTAAATCAGAAGTATAGGCTCCTAAATCCCCTACAATAATGGCAATGTCGCGATATCTGTAGCCCTTATCCCTTATTAAATGTAAAATTTCCCTAGCTGTTTCTTCGATCTCTTGATTCTTACTACCATAGAGGCCCAATTTTAAATGAGGACTTTCCTCCTCATAAGCTGGACTGTAATTTTTAAGATAATTCTTTTCCAAATAAAGAAGTTCTGGTGACCTATCTAATTCCTGACTAGGCTCTAAATAGCGGGTTGTATAAGTCACCTGACTGGCCTTACAAAGAGTCATTAGACGTTGATAGGCGCGGATACTTTCATAAAAAGGGTGAGTCTCCCTAATACTTTGCTCCAGCTCATAAATACCATCACTAGGCAGCGTAATAATAACTTTTGGGCAAACCTTCATAAGCTCTCCTAAAAGGGTGAGCTGTGGCCCTGTAAAGCCATAAAAACCATCTATCCATAACATAGTTTGGGCTAATAATGGACTTTTGGACACCATTTGTGCCAATAAAGTCATATTTTTTTCAGCTGTTAAATAATTGCCTTGCATAACTTCTTGAAAAACATCATAAATCCGTTCAATATCTTGTAATTTACTGCGAAACAAAGCAGAAGTATGTTCCCCTTTTCTAAAGTCTCCCAAGGTTTCTGTAGACACACCTGCTTGCTCAAAAATAGTAATAAGGCGATTCATCTCTTCAATGAAGCCTGTATCTTGACTGTTTTTTTTAAAAAAGACCAGTTCTTTTTTATGCTCCTCTATAATCTTTTTTAAAATCATCATCCGTTCCAAATCCTCGATGATAGGAAGCTGTGGTTTTCCTAATTCCTTATAAACTTGCCTTGTTAATGTATCAAAACTAGCCACTTCCACATGAAGTAACCCAGGATAAAACTGATGGGCCAAGTGATCTTGGGTTTCTAATGAAAATTGTTCTGGAACTAAAAGCATAAGGGGAGTATAAGCTTTTTCCTTAAGTTCTTTCCTTATTTGTTCGTAGCAATAAGTTGTCTTTCCACTAGAGGCCCTTCCTAAAATAAATTCAACTGGCATAGGTGGCTCCTTTCCACTTTTAAATGTTATCTATTAAATACTTCATTTTAAATGCTTATTTTGTATATCTTAAGAGTATATTACTTTTTTACTATAGCCTTTACCCATTATTATACGCCTCTTACCCCAAAACAGTAAAGGGAGTGCATAACTCTTGCACTCCCTTTTAAGTTTCTATTCATTTTCTGGCCATTACATAGCTAAATAAGATTTTTTTAAACAAGTAATCTCTGTTGGATTCACATAGGGATAAACACTTTCTGCTCCATCTAACATAATAAGCGCTTCGTCTAAATAAGGAATACTTCGAGCAGGATCATGGGTTACTTCTAAACTCAGCTGCGCTAAACTTTCAAAGAACTTAACCTTTTCGATGATATATTCCTCATACGCACCATGTATTCCTTTATCAAAGCGAAAAATATTTTCTTCATAAATCTTACGCATAACGGCATAAGCTTCCTGCTCCTTACCTAACCGTTGCAGCGTCCTGGCAATATATAACCTTGAATTCCAATGCATGGGATCACTTTCTACATACTGAGGTAATATTTCTCCCTCTGCTAATAAATACTTTTTAATTAATAGCCATTCCTCATTATTCATCTATTTTTCCCCCTATTCCATTTACCTTATCTTTTTTATCTTTTTAATTTTATGCATAAATTTCTACTATTGTTACATATTTCCATTCTCTCTGTCAAGAACTTTATTTTCTCTTTCTGTAGTATCTTTGACACCTAATAAGCTAAGGTAAACGCCTTTTACTTTTTCATTACTTTTGTAGGGCCCACTCTTTTGATTTGTATTTTCCCCTAATAACCCTAATTAGTACATTATTTTACATGAATTTTATCATAATTGTTTTATTGATACAATATAATTATTTTTATATTTTTTAACCTCTATGTTCCACTTCTTTATTTATTAAAATACATAACTTCCTTAACATATAAAAATGGCACTGGATACTTACGTCCCCAATACCATTTTATACTTGTTTATAACTTTTTAACCTGACTCTTACTTCTAGAGTACACGTTTTGCTCCAATAAAAGGTTTACTATTAGAAAAAGCATCACTAATAATAATACCTGTTCTTTCATCACATGCATGAATCATTTGGCCACCTCCAATGTAAATACCTACATGAGAAACACGCCCATTATAACCAAAGAAAAGAAGATCACCTTTTTGTAAATTGTCTGTACTTACTCCATAACCATTATTGGCATATTGCGCACTAGAGCTTCGGCTAATACTCACGCCAAAGTTTTTCATCACTTGTTGTGTAAAACCAGAGCAATCCACCCCACTGGTTAAACTATTCCCCCCATAAACATAAGGATTACCTAAAAATTGTTTAGCAAAGGCTACAACATCTCCACCACTATTACCACTAGCAGGGGAAATAGCTTGTTTATTTTGAGCAGTTGGTTTTTTGCTTGCCACCTGGGTAGGTACATTTACTTGTTCTTGTGTTACCGTTACTCTCTTAACATCTGATAGATTTTTTTCTGGCAAAAAAGCTAATAAGTCTTGTTTAACAAAGTCTTTATGTACAAATCCCTCAAAACCTTCTTGACGAATACTATACCAGTCTCCTACTTTATACTGCACACCTGTTTCATCACCTGAATAAAACTTACCGATGATTTCCCCTTTATCAGTAGAAGGGTAATCTCTAACATTTAATCCGCCACTCACTTCAACAGTGGCTACTACACGGTCTATATCTATAAATTCTGATTTAACATATGCAATGGAATTATCTTTTAAACGTAATTTAAACCAATCGTTTTTTTCTTCGATAATCTCTACAGAGGTGTCTTCTCCTACTTGTTGAAGAATACGAGAAGTCGTATTAGGCTCTTGTCTTACATTTAAGGTATCCGCATTAACCTTACCAAAAGCTTGTCCATAAACCACACTAGGTAACATCCATGTGCTAGCTACAACGAAAGCCCCCCAAACTATCTTCTGCATACGCATACAATAAATCCTCCTCTTTTACCTAAAATAATATCTTTATAGTTTTCTTTCTATTTATTAACTAAATGTTACAAAATTATTATATACTTGATTAAGTTTAGTGTCAATCTTTAAATTAATATCCTATCTATCTGTCACTCTATTAGGAACATTACACTAAAGTATTTTTTTATAGGATTCTATAATAAAAGCTGTCATAAATCAAAGTTTAAGCATCTTTAGCAACACTAAAACTTTTCTTTATAACAGCTCTTTCTCTTTCTTTTTAGCTTAAAAACCTAAAGCTTCATTTTGTTTTTTGATAAAATAGGCAAGCTCATATCTATCCTGGGGAGATGTTTCATAGATACAAAAATCAGGATTAATCAATTCTACTATTTTTTGGGCTATAGGATGAATAAAGGGTTGGTGTCCATCCATCTGCTTAATATGACTCTTTAATATCTTATCTTTGTCATAACCCCATTTTGCCTCTTGATATTTCTTTAGGATGTAGCTATGATCCCGACTCATGTAATGCTTAGGAAGGGTTTTATTCAGATGAATGGCTTTTATGTCCTTCTTAGTAGCCCCTAAAGCTTCAACTACTTTTTTAATATACCTATAGGCTTCTTCTTCTGTGCCAATCTTAGGATTGGTCAAAATAAGGTGAGAAATATCAAGAAGATACCCCTTATTCTTATAATGAATTTTTTCTAAGAAAGAGGCTGTAAGCTGTGGATTTAGATAGTTTAACCCTGGCCACCATAGGTTTTCAAAAAGCAACAGAGGTCCCTCTTCTTCTTCAAACACACTATTTATAAGCTCAGCTGCTGCCTCTAATACTTCTGCATCACTATAGTCATAGGTAAAAGTAAAAGAATCCTCAATGAGTACATGGCTTACATGAAATACCATATACTTAGCCCCCAAAGCCTTGGCTCTTTCATATTGTTTCTTATATGAAGCAATCATTACCTCTTTATTATCCCCTCCATAATAATCAAGAAGGGCTTCTCTACTCCCTAAAATAGAAATAACTTTTTCTAAATCACCTTGCCAAAAATCAAGCCACATAGGATAAAAAGAAAGATGTACACCTTCTATAAGTTCTTTTGGAATGCGATCCAGTGTATAACTGGTGGTAAGTCCCAATTCAATACCATCTATATTATTTTTTCGGACAAACTGACTAATCTGCTCCCAGTCTTCCTCAAACCACCCCAATTGCCTTGGGATGGTTGATAAGTGAAATAATCTTTTCATGAGTGCCTTCTTTCTTTAATTTAGGCTTACTTAAATTTACAAATATGAGGAGCTGTGGCCTCTTGCGCTATTTTCTTAAAGCAAGCTAACTGTTCCGCATTTAAATTATGTTTAGGTAAAAGTTGTGCACGTACACCATCTACAAAAAAGCGGAAATCTTTCTTGGTTTCTACAATACTAATAAAGGTTGTCCAAGGCATTTCATCTTTGGCCTCTCCTAAATCTAAAGTAATACTTTCTGGTGTAAAAACATAAGTGACACCATAGGCAAAAGCTGGAACTTGCATCTGCGTCAAGGTCACCTTCCACACGCGCCAAGGAATGAGCACAAAAATCAAAATAGGTACCATAATATAAAGTACATTTTGTGTGATAAATGTATCTAAAGCTACATCACGGTTAGCCATTTTATAAAAGTAATAAATCAATAGACCAATACCTATAAGACAAACTATTTTATTGGCTAAGCTCTTCCAAGCTATGGCCATATTATAGCGCAAAATATCTTGTAATTTAAACTTTACATCTACTGTTAAACTTTGGTTCTCTTTATTTTTCATTGTTTTTCCTCCTCCTGCTGTACTTTTTGTATTATAACACTGTTTAAGAAGAATTACTATGCTGTTATATTCTCCAAAAAAAGAGGGATTAGAAGACTTTTTTATCTTCTAACCCCCCTTATTAAATTTGTCTTAGATACGCTAAAATTAGCGCATCTAAAAAGTTTATAAGGTTGTCCCTAGTAAGGCTGCTCCAATGATTCCTGCATCATTACCTAGTGTTGCTGCTTTTATTTGTGTCTTTAGCTGGAGTCCACCATACATCTCTTCTTTAACATACTTGATAACAGGCTCTGTAAGGTATTCTTTTTGTGCGCTCATACCGCCTCCTAAAACAATCATATTAGGCTCCAGTATATTAATCAGATCCGCCACACCACAAGCAATATATTTATAATAAGTATCTAATACATTAAGAGCTACTTCGTCACCTGCATGTGCTGCATCAAATACATTTTTAGCATTAATATTTTCTAAAGCTTGGTCTTGTGCAAAGGCTAACATTTGGGTTTCTGGATGCTCTTTTGCTGCCACTTTAGCTTGACGAATCAAAGCTGTTGCTGAAGCATATTGTTCCCAACACCCTCTTCTTCCACAACCACAACGTATTTCCTCATCCCACTTAATGACTAAATGGCCAATCTCTCCTGCTCCACAAAAACTTCCATTATAGATTTTACCATTTAGTATAATACCACCACCAACTCCAGTGCCTAAAGTCACAACAACTACATTTTTTTCGCCTTGGGCTACTCCTCCCATAACTTCTCCTAATGCTGCACAGTTGGCATCATTTTCAACATATACAGGAACTTGAATGTACTTTTGAATCTCAGCTCGTACTTTCACATGGTCAAAATGTAAATTATTAGAAAACAGGATAATTCCTTCTGCTGGTGAGGCTTTACCTGGACTTCCAACACCAATAGAATGGACATCCTTTTCGGTTAAGTTTCTCTTTGCCATTACCTCTTTACACAGCATAGCCATATCCTTTAAAATTTCTTGTTGTGGGCGTTCTGCCTTTGTAGGTCCACTTGCTCGTTCAACAATCTTATAGTTCTCATCTACTAAACCTACTTTAATGGTTGTACCACCTAAATCCACACCAATATAATACATCTTAGTCCCCCTTAAACAAAGTTATTCTTTTGTAAATTATTCATTACTCTATCGTTCAACGCTTCTGCTGCATTGTAACCCATTTTCTTTTGCCTAAAATTAATAGCTGCTGTTTCACAAATAATAGCTATATTTCGTCCTGGTCTTACTGGAATGGCATTCGTTACTACTTTTATGCCCAGTATATCTGTATACTCATTGGTTAAGCCTAAACGGTCATATTGCTTATTCTGATCCCAAAGTTCTAGCTTAATAATCAAGTCTATGTTTTTCATTTCCTTAACAGAACCTACACCAAAGATTTGTTTAATATCTACAATGCCAATTCCTCTTACTTCTATAAAATGGCGAATCACCTCAGGTGCAGAACCTAGAAGCGTATTGGCAGATACACGTTTAATCTCGACTGCATCATCAGCTACCAAACGATGTCCACGTCTTACTAGTTCTAAGGCTGTCTCACTCTTACCAATGCCACTTTCTCCTGTGATGAGAATACCTTCACCATAAATATCCACCAACACACCATGCATTGAAATACGTGGTGCTAGTTCCACATGAAGCCATCTATTGGCCTCAGCCAAGAAACTCGTAGTAGGTAAATCTGTCTTAAAAATGGGTATACCATTGTTTCTTGCACACTCTAGCATTTCTGGGAAGGGTTCAATTTCATCACGACAAATAACAATACACGGAATCTGTTTATAACTCATTAAGCGTTTAATCTTATGGGCACGTTCCTCTGGGCTTACCTTTTCCAGATAGGTATATTCAACTTTTCCAATAATCTGGAGCCTTGTAGGATCGAAATAATCAAAGAACCCTGCTAACTGAAGAGCTGGACGATTCACATCACACTCTGTGATTTTTCTATTTTTATAGTCAATATCGGGTGTAAGGACTTGGAGCTTAAACTGCTCTTTAATTTGACTGACTGTTACAAAATACACTCTTTTTCCTCCTTATTTTTTATCACTCTTGATTTATTATAGCATCGATTTATTTGTTTGAATATTTATTTATGAAAATACGTATAAATACTCTCTGCCACCTGCTGCGGAATACCAGGTACTTGACTTATTTCTTCTAAAGATGCACTTTTAAGCTTTTCAATCCCCTTAAAATGTTTGATTAAAAGCTTCTTACGTTCTTTTCCTACACCCCTTATCTCATCTAATACCGATTGGACTTGAGCCTTACTTCGAAGTGTCTTATGGTATTCAATAGAAAAACGATGGACTTCATCTTGAATACGTGTAATCAATTTAAAGCCCTCTGTTCCTACTGGTAATAGGACCTCTTTTCCTTTATATAAAAGTCCTCTTGTGCGGTGCCTATCATCCTTTACCATACCACATACTGGAATAGTAAGGCCATATTTCGCTAAGATTTTTTCAGCACTGCTGACTTGTCCCTTGCCTCCATCCATAAGGATAGTGTCTGGCATCTTACTAAAACTATTCTCTCCTTCTTGGCTGACAAGGCGAGTAATGCGTCGATCTAATACTTCCTCCATACTACCATAGTCATTAGGCCCTACCACACTTTTAATTTTGAACTTGCGATAGTCACTTTTTTTAGGTTTTCCACCTTCAAAAACCACCATTCCTCCTACGGATTCAATACCTTGTGTATTGGAGATATCATAAGCTTCAATACGGTAGGGTAGCTTTTCAAAGCCTAATGCTTGTTGAAGCTCCAAAAGTGCGCCCTTTGTCCTTCTTTCATCTCTTTTAATCTGCTCACCAAATTGCCCTAAGGTTAACTCGGCATTTTTACTAGCCAATTCCAGAAGACCGTGTTTCGTCCCCTTTTGTGGGGTAATCAGTTGTACTTTAGCACCCTTCTTTTCACTTAAATACGCTTCTAGCATGCTACATTCCTCAGGTGTACGTTCTATAATAATTTCCTTAGGTATAAAGGCTGCATTGGCATAAAATTGCACCACAAAATCTCTAAAAACAGCTTCAATTCCTTGATCCTCTGTTCCTTCTAAATAAAAGTGCTCTCTGCCCACTAATTTCCCCTGACGCACAAAATAAACTTGTACTAAAGTATCTTCTGGGCTTTTTGCAAAGGCAATAACATCTTGGTCTAGCATACTATTCATATTAACATGTTGCTTTTGTTCCAACTTTTGAATCGCTTGAATTTGATTACGTAAAATGGCTGCTCGTTCAAAATTAAGATTTTCTGCGGCTTCTTCCATTTCTTTTTTTAATCGTTTAATGACCTCCCCATATTTGCCACTTAAAAAACTTATGATCTCCTGCACCATATGATTATAAGCTTCCTCATTAATCTGCCCATTACAAGGTGATACACATTTTCCTATATGTCCATTTAAACAAGGTCTTTCTTTGCCTATATCTCTTGGCAGATTTCTCGAACACGTTCGCAAAGGCCAAGCTTGTTTTATAATGTCCACAATCTCCCACATCGCCTGGGCATCCGTATAGGGGCCAAAATATTTAGCACCATCTTTTTTTCTATTTCTCACCACCATCATCCGTGGAAAGCCTTCCTGCACATTGACTTTGATATAAGGGTATTGTTTATCATCTTTTAAAAGAATATTGTATTTGGGGCTATATTTCTTTATGAGATTACACTCCAAGATCAAAGCTTCCATCTCAGAACGAGTAATAATATATTCAAAGGAGGCAATGTGAGAAACCATCTTTACCACTTTAATGGGATGATTCTTAGAACTTTGAAAATATTGACGAACGCGATTTTTAAGGTTAATCGCTTTACCCACATAAATAATTTGCTCCTCACTATTTTTCATAAGATAAACACCTGGTTTATCTGGCAATTTTTTAAGTTCTTCCGTTATATCGAACATGGATTTCTCCTTTTTTACATTTTTTATTCTTTATTATACCATAGCCTTCATATTACTATAGCATTTCATTTTAATTAAAAAATACATCTTTTGGTATTTCTTCATTGATATTTAAGGAAATTTTTTATATACTGGTATAAATACATATAAAATAGTTTATTAAACTATAAGTAAATTTTAGGAGGTAGTGTTAGATGAATAAAAACAAACATTTTAAACTGGTCTGCCTAACATTAGCTATAGGCACCCTACTTACTGGAACTGTGGCTAACGCTTCAACTGGTACAAAAAATTTAAAAGCGTACTACAACAATATTAAAATTGTTTATAATGGAATGACTAAAACAGTAAGTTCTGATATGGAACCTTTTATCGTTAATGATAGAACCTATGTTCCTTTAAGAGGTATTGCTGAAATATTAGGAGCCGGTGTAGATTATTCTAATAATACCGTTATTCTTACAAGTAGCAATGCAACTTCTACAGATCTTGCTGCTCAAATAGCTGATAAAAACCTTCAAATTGTTTCCTTAACCCAACAATTAGAAGCAGCAAAAAAAGAACTTGAAAATTATAAAGGCAGTGGTACAAATATTGGAAATTCTGCTATTAGTACAACACTTACTAAGCTTCAAGACACTTATGGTGAAGATTATGATGTAGACTGGGATATTGATTTACGCCTTGTTTCTGGCCGTTTGGAATTAACGGTAGGGTATAATGCCCGTTATGATGAAAAAGCCTACAACAAGATTTCTGAGTCTAAGTTGAAAGCCTTTATTAAAGATTTATGTTATGATATTGCTCAAGCTCATTCTGATATTGAAATTCGTGGAACCATTGAAGAAACCAATAAAGACGTGGAAGCAGCAAGCTTTAGATATACCAAATCTGGTAGTTATACTTTTGAATTAACTACTATTGTGGATTTAGATGAAATGGAAAAAGATTTAGAATATACCTATACAACTATTAATTACATTGGGTTCAATATTCCTATCACTTCCATTGAATTAACTGAAAACAGCCGTGGGGATACATTAACTTTCAAAGTAACTACTAACTTAAAACCAAATAGTAATAATTTTGTATCTAATTGGAATCAGTTAGATTCAAGTGCTAAAACAGAATTAAAAGATCGTTTATTTAAAGAAATCGTTGCAGATATCGAATATGAATTTGATAACTATGATTATATTGAAGGCTATATTTATGACTCTGCTACAGGTCTTAAGATTTGTGACTATACAAAGGATGGTTATGTTTATTTAACCTCTAATG
>JAEZKI010000258.1 GCA_023415525.1 Bacillota bacterium
TTCAAAAGTATTGGGTACTATTTTTAATAATCTATACACCCCCAAGCCTCACTCTCTTACTATTGTTTCATATAATCTAATTAATTTTTTCTCCTCAACACTCCAATTATATATTTCTCTTATTGCTTTAATCCCATTGCTACCCATCTGTAAGGCATCATTTGGATTATTAAGTATTTTTCTTATAGCCTCTATTATAGTACTTAATTCCTCTGGGTTTACACAATAACCACATTTATTTTTCTCTACTATATCTCTCCATACAGGAAAGTCTGATGTAACAACTGGTATTCCAGAAGCCATATATTCAAATAACTTAATGGGGTAAGCATTAATATAATTAGGCATTGGTAGCAGTATAGCTAGCCCTAATTTACATGAATTTAGCAGTTCCACCACTTCATTGCGATTTAAGATTCCATGATAATTAACATTTTTATATGTGCTTAAAATATAGTCTTTAAATTCCTCTGTCTCAAATTTACCTGCAAGTTCTAGCTGAAGCCCCATTTCGTTGGTAGCTTTTGCACACATCTCTATTCCACGACTTCTTGATAAGTTACCTATATAGCAAATGTCAAATTTTTTATTATTACTTATTGTAGAAGCTATAAATTCATCCCTAATTGGAAAATTACATATTTGTTCTACTGTATTATTAAGTGCTTTAAATCTCTTTTCAATATAGGGTGTAGGGACAACCACAGCTGAAAGGTTTTTTGCACAATAATTTTCATAAATTTCTATAACTCTTGAAATTACTTTACGTAATTGTTTTGGAATCCATTGCTTAGATAATATCTGCCTTGGTACATCCTCATGGGAATCATAAATGACCGCTTTTCCTTTTTTTATCAGTTTCATTCCCAATGGCAATAATTCAGGATCATGGATATGATAGATTGATGCATCACACTCTAGTGCTTTCTTCAATAAATACTTTCTTCCTCTAATAAGTCGTTTCATCCTATTCTTTTCACTGTACCCAGTTGAAAGAATAGTTACTCCTTTATAACATTCATCACCTAGCGTATCATTAACGATCAAAATTGTATTAAAGCCATGATTGGCTAGGGAAACACACTCTTTCTCAAAAATCCTAATATCATATCTTTGGTGAACACTTGTTAAATGGCAAATTTTCATCCTTGCCTTCACTCCATTTTTCATATTGTTTTTATATTAACCTTCTTATCGCTTTAAATAAAATAGAATTCCTTTACATTTCTATTATGTCTCTTAATTTTTGTGTTAAGTTCTTAAAATCATACTCCTCAGCAGCTTTTTCTGCATTGGAGCATAGCTTTAAATAATCTCTTTTATCCATATTCTTTATGGTTATTATGGCTCTAGCTAATAGAGTTGGATCATCTGAATCTATCACTAATCCAGCGTTATACTTTTTTATCATATCATATCCAAACTCACAATCTGATAATATAGGCTTGCCACTTGCAAAGTATTCCACCATTTTATTTAAGCTAGATCCATATTTTACAATACTACTCTTTTTAAAATGAATAATATTTAGATCTGATTTACTAAGAACAAATGGGATATTTTCTTTATTAACACGCCCTTTAAATAACACATTACCTACATCATTCTGGAGACAATAACGCTCTAATTCTTCTCTTTCTTCTCCGTCTCCATATATAATAAATTTTATATCTGATTCTTTTAGTCGAGTTATAGCTTCCGCGATCTTAATAATAGCCATAACATTATTAACCTTCCTTATAGAACCTGTATAAATTACTTTAAAAGTGCTTGCATCCATTAAGTCTTTATCATAAATTTGGCATTCTTTTAGGTTGTATTTAAATTTTTCTAGGTCTAGTCCATTATTTAAATAAAACACTTTTTGAAGATTTATTATTCCTCCATTTTCTATGTCCCAATTATGATCTATAATATAATCATTTCCACCTTCCATTGTGAAAATTAGTCTATCTGCTTGAGAATAAATCCACTTCTCACCTTGGTATAATATTTTAGCAATTAGACTCTTTTTTTTAAGAATATTATATGCCACTAAACTTTCCGGCCATAAATCCCTAATTTCACAAATACAAGGTACTTTCAATTTCTTTGCGACCTTAATTCCAGCAACTAAAGTAAGAGGATGCACACTTGAAGCTACTATGACATCTGGCTTCCCATCAATTTTTGCATATTCTTTTGCAACATTAAAAAGAGCTTTATAGAAGGAAATCATATTTACTAACCTTTTTATTTTACTTCCTCTATACTTTGGTACGCTAATAAAAACAAAAGGGATATTGCTTACCACATCCACTAAATATTTTTGACCCTTAGTATCTATATGGTTCTCTGAAAAATGATTGGTAGATGCACAAAATATTGTAGGTTTATATCCATCTTTTATAAGGTTTTCGGCAAAGTAATAATGTCTTCCTGCTTTATCAAAAAACATATTGGTGGCGTAATGATTCCATATCCAGATTTTTTTTTTCATTTATCTACTCTCCTAACTGGAACGCCTACATATGTACCTCGTTCTTTAATACTCTTAATCACCAATCCTCCTGCGCCTACTATACACCCACTACAGATAGATATATTATTAATGACTGTGCTTCCTATTCCTAGCCAACTTCCCTCACCAATCTTTACTGTGCCTGCTAGGTGCACCCCTGGAGAAATATGTACATACTCTTCTATTACATTATCATGATCTATCGAACTACTTGTATTAATAATGCAACCCTTACCTATATGGGTTGAACTGTTAATGACCACTCCGGCCATTACTGCCGTTCCTATCCCAATTTCAACGTCACTACCTATAACTGCATTAGGATGAATTAAAGTAGCAATAGTTAATCCTTCCTCTATCAATCTTTCTTGAAGTCTTCTTCTCGTCTCATTATCCCCTATAGCTACAAAGAATTCTGCTTCTTCTTTATATTGATAGGCATCAGTAGTTTTCCCTATAATATCTAATGTCTTCATCGCTTCAATAGATGGATTATCA
>JAEZKI010000336.1 GCA_023415525.1 Bacillota bacterium
GAAGTAAAAGCAACCGAAAAAGAGACACAAGTAAAGACAGAAGTAGCTAAAGAGACACCTAAAGAAGAAGCAAAGGTAGCAGAGAAGACAAAAGTAAAATTTGCAGTACAAGCTGATAGTACACCAGCCCTTGAGACACTTGTAAGTACTTTTAATAGTAAACAAGATAAATATACAGTAGAGATGGTAGAGTTCACCAATGACTCTGGTCAGATGCATGATCAGTTACTTACTTCTTTGTCAGCAGGTTCATCAGAATATGATGTTATGTCACTGGATGTTGTATGGGCAGGTGAGTTTGCAGGAGCAGGCTATTTAGAAGCAATAGATATGAGAATGGATGAGGAAGGTTTAAAGGAAGAGGACTTCAATGCTGGTTCTATGGCATCTGGTAAATATCAAGGGAAACAGTATACTTTACCTTACTTCCCAGATTTAGGACTTTTATATTATCGCTCAGACATCGTAAGTAAAGAGGACGGAGCTAAACTTGAGAGTGGGGATTATACATATGATGATCTTTATGCAATGGCTGAAAAGTACAGTGGACAAGGTGGAACTGAAGTAGGCTTTGTATTCCAAGCTAAACAATATGAAGGGATTACTTGTAATTCCACCGAGTTTACAAAGAGCTTTACAGAATTAAAGACAGGGCTTGAGGAAATGAAGAAGTTTGTTACCTCTAAAGTTGTACCAGCTGATATTCTTAACTATGATGAGGGGGCTACCCATACAAGCTTTACAGCAGGTAAATCTGTATTTGCTAGAAACTGGCCTTATCAATATGGGGTTATTAAGAGTGATGAATCTAAAATTAAACCTGAGCAAGTAAGTGTTGCCTCACTTCCAAAAGGAAACGTTGTAGGTGGATGGCTTCTTTCAATGAATAAGAACAGCGCAAACTTAGAAGGTGCATGGGAATTTATGAAATTTGTAGCAGGTCCAGAAGGTCAAAAGATTAATTCAACAAAAGGTGGTTACTTACCAGGCTATAATGCATTACTTGAAGATGCAGAGGTTAAAGCAGCCAATGAACTTCTTAACTATCCAGGCTTCCAAAAAGCACTTCAAACAACTATTTCAAGACCTGTAAGTGCAGAATATGCAAAAGCTACAGATGCTGTACAAGTAAATGTTCATAAGTATTTATCAGGTAGCCAAGATATTGAGGCAACAGTCAAAGCACTTGAGGATGCATTAAAATAGCAGAGGGCAAGGATAAAAGGAGCTAGGACCTTGCTGGTCTAGCTCCTTTTATTAACTAATATAGGCCTTATGCAAGAGAATAGGGGGAGAGGGCATGAAAAGGCACCTTACATTTAAAGAAATTTTATTTATATTACCCATACTGGTTATTATTTCGGTTTTCTCAATTTGGCCTATATTAGATTCTGTAAAATATACGGTATTTGATTATAGGCTAAATGATCAGCAGAAATCCAAGATGTTTTTAGGAAGCCGTTTTAATACAGAAACCTTTAGTGAAGATGTAAAGTATATAAGTTTCTATCTAAAAAAAGATAAAGCACTTGTAGAAGATGAAACAGAAGTTAAGGAATTTGAAAGGATTATGGCTTATGTAAAAGCCATGGAAGACAAATATGTAGATCAGAAAGCTATCATAGAGTTGGATAAAAGTGATTTAAAAGAATTAGAAAACTTTATGAGTACCGTAAAGCAAGATGTACAGGCACTTTATGACCGCAATGCTAGTCAATATGGACTAAATAACAAAGTGGACTTAACAAGTATAATAGATGGATTAAGAAAGAGTCTTATAAAGTCTAATTATATTGGACTGGAAAGCTATAAGGCAGTCTTCAGTGATGAGCGCTTTGGGATTGCTCTAGGAAATACTTTATATTTTACAGTTATATCTGTCATTTTAGAGTTTGGTCTCGGCCTGGGGTTAGCCATGATTATGAACAAGGCTATGAAGGGAATAGGTATAGTTAGGACGATCTCCTTGATTCCATGGGCTATACCTACAGCTGTTTCAGCTCTTATTTGGAGTTATATGTATGATGGGAGCAGTGGAATCGTTGCAAAGATTTTGACCAGTATAGGCATAGTGGATAGCCCAGAGCAATTACTTTTAACCAGTAGTGGAGCAATGGCATGTGCTATTATTGCAGATGTTTGGAAAACAACACCTTATATGGCACTTTTACTTTTGGGAGGCCTTCAGACTATTGATAGAGGCCTTTACGAAAGCTCTCAGATTGATGGGGCAGGTAAAATAAGAAGTTTTCTATCAATTACCATGCCATTATTAAAGCCATCTATATTAGTAGCCATACTTTTTAGAACATTGGATGCCTTTAGAGTTTATGACCTTATTGCCGTTTTAACTGGAGGTGGGCCAGGAGGCTCCACAGAGACACTTTCTATTTATGCCTATAAGATTATGTTTGGACAGACAAATTTTGGTTATGGCTCTGTTATTGTTATGATGATGTTTTTATGTGTTGCAGCAATTGCTATTTTATTTGTTAAAGTTTTAGGCACAGACCTAATGTCAAAAAATTAAGGAGGATAATATGGAAAGTACAAAACAAATCAACTTACAGTGGAAAGTATTATTTGGTATCTTCCTTGCAGCATTTATGCTTATTATTATCTTTCCTTTCTTTTGGATCGTGGTGACATCTATAAAACCAACGAGTGAAATTTTTGGAGAGGGTGCCTATAGCATTTATGCAGGAAGCGCAACATTAGAACACTTCTATACAGTTATCTTTGAAAAAAATATTTTACGTTCAGTTCTAAACAGCTTTATTGTAGCTACGGTGACAACCCTTTATGTAGTAAGTATTGCTATTTTAGCTGCTTATGCTATTTCAAGATTTAATTTTAAGGGCAAGAATGTGCTATTGGGATTGATTCTAGCCATCTCCATGTTCCCACAGATGATTGTAGTAGGTCCTATTTACAATTTATTTACTGCCCTTAATTTAACCAATAGTTATTTTGTAGTATTACCTTATTCTACAATTACTTTACCTTCCGCAGTTTGGATTATGGTTACACATTTTAATAATATTCCTCTTGCATTAGAAGAATCTGCTAAAATTGATGGCGCCACCCCTTTCCAGACTCTTTCAAAGATCATCTTCCCCTTAGCAGCACCAGGCGTGTTTACGACAGGAATTATTACTTTTATTGCTGCGTGGAATGAATATCTTTTGACCATTACATTGAATACCAATACAGAATATCATACAGTACCTGTGGCAGTATCTTTTTTACGCAATCAGTTCTCTATTCTTTGGGGACAGGTTGCTGCAGCTACGATTGTTGTTACAATACCTACATTAATCATGGTGCTTTTATTCCAAAAACAAATCGTATCTGGGCTTATATCAGGAGCTGTAAAGGAGTAGTGAAGATAATATGAGAAAGCAAGAGAGTTATAAAATTATCCGAGAGACCTTTGAAGCTTCAAAGCTATTAGTAGATGAGACGCTCTTCCATGTAGCCAATGGGTACTTAGGTGTTAGGGGATGCTTTGAAGAAGGCTACCCAGCTCACTATGATACGGTTCGAGGCACTTATATCAATGGATTTTATGATCTATCGGAAGTAAAGCATGGAGAGAAACTCCAAGGCTTTATAGAAAGCAAACAGAAGATTATTAATTTGATGGATGTACAAGGAATTAAACTAAGTATTTCAGGGGATACCTTTTCTTTATTTGAAGGAGAAGTGTTAAGCTATAAAAGGCAATTAGACATGAAGGCTGGCTTTACAATAAGAGAGGTTACATGGCGCTCTCCTAAGGGCCATGAAGTGGAAGTCATTATAAAAAGGATGGCATCCTTTGTAGTGCCAGAGCTTTTTACTATAGACTACACAGTAA
>JAEZKI010000368.1 GCA_023415525.1 Bacillota bacterium
CTTACCAGAGCCAACTAATCCATTAACAGGACGTGTAAAATTAGTATGGGACCAGCTGGGGAGCAAAAATCCTGGTAAATGGGAGACTTCTAAATATGAGCATGTAACGAAGGCTAATGTGATATCACCTACTTGGTTTGAATTTGCAGATGCCGAGGGGAATTTAGTAGATAGAGGCACAACAGAATATGTACAAGAAGCTAAAAAAAGAGGTCTACAAGTATGGCCCCTTATTAGCCATAATTTTAGTGAACCTTCCTTAACACGCACCATCCTGACCAGTACAAAGAAGAGGCAGTATGTTATAGATCAACTTTTAGAGAAGTGTTTACATTACGGTGTAGAGGGATTGAACATTGATATCGAAAATGTTCAGTCTGATTTTAGTGCGGAGTGGATTCAGTTTATGAGAGAACTGTCTGTTCAAGTAAAAAAAGAAGGACTTACTTTATCAGTAGACATTTATATGCCTTCTAATTGGTCTGATCACTATGCACGTATGGAGTTAGCAGAGGTTTGTGATTACTTTATTGTTATGGCCTACGACCAGCACTGGTCAGGTTCAGAGGTAGCAGGTTCTGTTGCAGAACTTTCCTGGGTGGAACAGGGCATTCAAAGAAACCTAGAGGAAGTGCCTAAGGAAAAGTTGGTTCTAGGTATTCCCTTCTACACAAGAGTGTGGGAAGAAACAGAAGGAGGACTTAAATCAACACCATATGGTATGAAGCCAGCTCAAAATTTAGTAGATACGTGGGGAGTTAAGCCTATTGATGATCCTACAAGTGGACAGAAATATGCCGAGGTACAAAAAGAGGATACGATCTTTAAAGTTTGGTTGGAAGATGAAGCCTCAGTGACAAAGAGGATAAGTCTAGTTAATCAATATGATTTAGCAGGGTATGCAGCTTGGAAACTAGGTTTAGAAACACCTGATACCTGGACTGTTTTAGGACGAGTTGAATAAAAGAGCCATAAGTTTTTTGAAAAAGGATTAAAAAATAAGAAAAGCCATAAGGATAGACATGTTTTACCCTACTCTTTAATAAAATAAGAAGGACATAGTTTATTAAAGGGGGAGTAAAGGATGAAGCGAAGCAAAATGAACATCATGATGTTTATGCTAGTAGGTATGATTTTTATGGCATCCTATTTTAAATATGCTACAAAAGCTGTTGAAACAATAGGATTATCTACAGCTTCCAAGGTTATCATTATTGACCCAGGACATGGTGGCTTTGACCCAGGGAAACAAGGGATACAAGGTGAAAATGAAAAAGATATTAATTTAAAGATTGCACTTAAGTTAAGGGATTATCTTGAACAATCAGGTGCAATAGTGGTGATGACGCGTACCACAGATAATGATACAGACGGGCTAGATGGTGTAAAGTATAAAAATAAAGATATGCAAGAACGAAAAAAAATTGCTGATGGTGGGGATATTCTCATAAGCATTCATCAAAATTCTTTTACACAACCCAGTGTAAAAGGGGCCCAGACTTTCTATAATAAAAAATCGGATAAGGGAAAACTCTTAGCCGAATTACTTCAAGAAAGTATTAAGCAATACGTAGATACTAGCAATAGAAGAGAACCAAAAGCTAATAGTGATTATTATGTTCTCAAAGCGACCTCTATTCCTGCTGTAATAGTAGAGTGTGGTTTTTTAACCAACCCAGAGGAGGAAAAGAAACTTAACTCTGATGCTTATCAAGAGGATATAGCTTGGGGAATCTATCACGGTATAGTTAAGTATTTTGAAAAGGTAGAAGGTCAATAAATAAAGAAAAACGCCCTTGTAGGACTTTAAAGCTCCTATAGGGCGTTTTGTATATCAAGCAAGACTATGAAGTATTTGAGAAAGCTCATAGGTCTCTTCGAGAGTAAAATGGGAAAAGGAGAGCCGCATAAAAGAAGTGGTATGGGTAATGGAGAAGAGATTGCCAGGAGCAACAAAGATGCCTTCACCAATAAGTAAGGAAGTAAAGTGCTGAGAACTTAAAGATAAGGGGTTAAGCCAAAAGGAGAGTCCACCTTGAGAAGGAGAGAGATAAAAAAGCTGAGAAAGGTGAGAAAACTCTTGTAAGAGAAAAGACCACTTTTCTTTGTTTTCCTTTAACAGTTGTTGACGTAAGCTTTGAAACTCTGGGGAGTCCATATAAGTATGTAAGAAATGCTCATTAAAACTACAAAGGCTTTTAGCAGCGAGGGGACGCACTAGGTTCTGGGGAAGTGCAACAAAGCATACAGAAAGAGCAGGTAAGTAAACCTTTGAAAATTGGTAGAGATAAATGACACGTTCTTTAGAAAAGTGTCCAAAGAGTGAAGGAGGAATAGCTTGGGTATAAATAAAGTCACTATAAGTGCCTTCTTCAATAATATAACAATCATAGAGGTTTGCTAGCTCAACAAGACGCTCTTTAACCTTTTCGCTATAGGATAGACCTGTTGGATTTTGCAAACAGGGAGAAACAAGGATATAACTAATGGTACCTGTTTTAAGACATTTTTCTAGGGCATAGAGATCAAGCCCTTGGGGTGTAAAAGGAATTTCGTGCAATTTAACGCCTAAGGTATGGAGACAAGAAGAAAGCTGCAAATCACGATAAGCTTCTACACAAATACCTGGTTTAGGATGGTAGTTTAATAGTTCAGTGAAGAAAGCTTCTAAAGAGTGAATGAATCGTACTTGTGCAGCTGTAACTTCAATAGATAGAGTGGAGAAAAAGTTAGCGATACTTTGACGTAAGTTGTTTTGTTCCCGATGAAAGGG
>JAEZKI010000390.1 GCA_023415525.1 Bacillota bacterium
GGATAAGGTCGTTTTATTTAATCAGCCATCAGAAGTGCTGATTAGGCGTTTTGCATGTAGCTATGAAGATCAGTGGTTTAATGAAAAGGGAGAACTTAAAGAAGAAGCACTAGCCAATTTTTTGGAAAAAATTAATGTTTTTACAGATCCAACAGCTGAAATAGATAAAACGTTTAATGGGGTTTATTATAGTGCCTTTATGGAAAGTATTTTTAGAAATGTAGAAGTTTTTGACTCCCAGACAGGCTGTGTATTAGATTTACTTATGGGAAATGCAGGAAATGCTAAAAAAGGGGATGGTAGCTTTTGCCTTGTAAAGGCAGATGGAAAACGTTTTTGTATCCCACAAGGGATAGTGGCAATAAATGCAGCAAGTTCCAATAAAGAGACTGTTAAAGATGTGATTGATTTTATGCTGCAGGAAAAGAATCAGCTGATTGATACAAAAGAAGGCTTCCCTACTTCAATGAGTGCCATGGAAAAATGGATAAGGGGAGAAACCACGAACAAAGATGCAGGTTATGGATGTGCCTATAGTATGTCAGAGTCGCTTTCTGTGGATTGGGGTTATGAAGAGGAACTACAAGCTTTTTATGAAGAAGTGAAACAAATTGAAAAAGCTAAGCTAGAAGACAAAGTCCTTTTAGAGATGATTATAGAGGGAAGTAAGCCTTATTTTGCAGGTGAACAATCTGTAGAGGAGGCAGTAAAGGGTATGAAATCTCAATTGGAGCTTTATAAACAAGAGTAAATTATTTTTTATCTTAAGTGAAAAGAAAGGAATGATTATAAGGATGATAAAGAAAGGATTAATTTGGCTGGTGGTAGGAAGTTTAGTACTCAGTAGTTTAGTAGGATGTGGAAAAGCAGGAATGACATCTGATAAAAAAGGAGAGAGTGCTGCTAATAAAAAAACAGAGAATACTTCTAACAAAAATGTGGAAATGGGACGCTACATAGAACAAGAGGTTAGTATTGAGGGGCTATCTAAAGAGTATAAAACTTTTTTACTAAAAACAAAGGAAAATAAACTTCAAATCTATCAACAATTAGAAACGGGTATAGCTGCCTTTGAAGAGCAAGAGGACTTAAGTTGGAAAAAGATAGAACCAGAATGGTTACCAACCTTTAATGAAAAATATGGTTCAGAATGGCTTTCTTGTATGGCTTTAGATGATAAAGATCAACCTTACTTTGTGAGAGTAGGAGAGCCAATAGAAGGTGAAGAGGAAGCCACTTTGTCTGAGGATGATGGGAGTGCAAAAGAAGAGGAAAACACTATTCCAGAGAGTATAAGAAATACAAGAACAACGGTTATTTCAATAAAGGAAGGTAAACTAGAGACTTGTCAGCTGAGAATTGAAGGAGAATTAGGGTATATTATTCCTGATAATATGGTGGTATTAGATGACAAGAATGTGGTGTTATATGGTCAGAATCAAGAACAAACCCACTATAGCTTAGAAACAGGTAAAGAAGTGGGAAAGTATGCAGGAAGCTACGGGCATATGGCATACAATGGAGAGCAGCTCTATAGCATAAATACAGCAGAAAAGAATTTAGAAATTTATGATGCTAAAAAGGGTGAATTGGAAGAAGAAGTAGCTTGTAAGGATATTGAGGAAAGTGCCATACCTTTACTGAAAGAGGATAAGGGCCTTTATTTAGTCAGTAAGCAAGGAATTCTCTATTATGCAGGAGAAGGAGAGATTTGGGAAAAGCTAATTGAGAGTACAGGCTTTTCACTTAGCTTGCCTTCTTATGGACTAGAGGGTTGTGTAGAGAAGGATGGCCGTTTTGTAACCCTTATGTTAAATGATCAATATCAGTATTTAGTAAGACAGTATGTATTCTCTGAAACGACACCTACTTTACCCACAGTAGAATTAAGTGCTTATAGTCTAGAGGGAAATAAGTCGGTCCAAGAAGTCTTGATTGCTTATCAGCTTGCTCATCCAGAAGTACGTATTGAGCTACAGAGTGGTGTGAATGAAGAAAGTGGTATTACAAAAACAGATGCTATTAAAGCACTTAATACAGAAATATTAGCAGGAAAGGGACCAGACCTTCTTGTTTTAGATGGCTTGCCAATAGAAACTTACATAGAAAAAGGTGCATTAAGTGATTTAAGCGGACTGAGTCAGTTAGATAACCTTTTCTCCTTTACCAAAAAATCTTTTATAAAAGAAGATAAGCTTTATGCGGTACCTCTTCGCTTTACAGTGCCTACCTTATGGGGCAGAAAAAGCATTGTAGAGACTGCAGATAGTTTAAAGAAATTAGCACAGTATCAAGAAGCACATAAGGATAAGGTCGTTTTATTTAATCAGCCATCAGAAGTGCTGATTAGACGTTTTGCATGTGGCTATGAAGACCAGTGGTTTAATGAAAAGGGAGAACTCAAAGAAGAAGCATTGGCTCACTTTTTAGAGCAGGTTAATGTTTTTGTGAATCCTGCTGCGGAGTTAGATGAAGCTATGAATGGTGTTTCGCCTAATAGCTTTATGGATTATGTTTTTGGAGAAGTAGAGGTCTTTGACTCTCAAACGGCAAGTATATTAGATCTACTTATGGGGAATGCAGGAAAAGCTAAAAAAGGAGATGGCAGCTTTACCCTTATGAAGGAAGAGGGCAAACGTTTTTGTATTCCAAGTGGAATAGTGGCTATAAATGCAGCCAGCACTAATAAAGAGGCCATGGAAGAAATCATTGATTTTATGCTGCAAGAAAATAATCAGCTTATTGATACAAAAGAAGGCTTTCCTGCTTTAAAAAGTGCCATGGAAAAATGGATAAAGGGAGAAACAACAAATAAAGATGTAAGCTATGGCTTTGGACGTAGCATGACGGATACACTTTGTGTGGAATGGGGTTATGAAGAAGAGCTACAGGCCTTTTTGAAGGAAGTCAATCAAATCGAAGAAACTAAAATAGAAGATAAAGACCTTTTAGAGATGATTATAGAGGGAAGTAAACCTTATTTTACAGGTAAGCAATCTGTAGAAGAGGCAGTAAGTGGTATGAAAGATCAATTGGAGCTCTATAAACAAGAATAATTTAAGAAAGGAAAGAAAAATGAGACAACTTAAAAAATGGAAGGGACTAATCTTTGTTTTACCAAGTTTAGTAGGGGTTTTAATTTTTTATATTATTCCTTTTTTTAAAAGCCTCGTGTATTGTTTTACCACAGGATTAGTGAAAAAGCATTTTGTAGGCTTGGCTAATTTTAAGACACTTTTTGAAAATAAGAATTATCATTTGGCTATGTATAATACGGTTTTTATTACAGGAATTGCCTTGCCTAGCCTATGTCTCCTTTCATTAGCTGTTACCTTAGTTATTGGAAAACAAATACAAAAACTAAAATGGGTTCAAGGTATTTTACTTATTCCTATGGCTTTGCCAGCGGCATCCTTGATGCTTGTCTGGCAAGACCTTTTTGCAGAAAAAGGCCTATTAAATGCTTTGGTAAATGGGCAGGTTAACTGGTTAGAAAGTGCCTATGCCCCTTGGATTATTATTTTTTTAATCGTTTGGAAGAACTTAGGCTATAATGTTTTACTATTAATGGGTTCCCTTTTAATGATGCCTAAAGAATATGAAGAAGCAGCTCAGCTAGATGGGGGTAATGCTTTGAAAATTGCTTGGTATGTCAAGGTTCCTTATTTAATGCCTATGTTCTTTTTTACCTGTGTGATATCCCTTTCCAACTGCTTTAAAATTTTTAGAGAAGTGTATTTATTGCAAGGTGATTACCCTCAAACGAACTTATATCTTTTACAGCATTTCATGAACAATCATTTTACCAAGCTGAATTATGATTTATTAGCAACTGCTGCTTTTATGTTATATACTTTCCTCTTTATTATTATTTTCTTTTTAACGAGAGGTCAGCAGCATTACATACAGGAAAATGTATAGGAGGCACCCATGAAAAAGATTAAAAAAGGAATCATCTATTTATGCCTAGGACTACTCCTATTCATTGCCTTATTTCCAGTTTTATATGTTTTTTTTCATTCTTTAAAGGGAGAAGAGCTTATAAGGGCTGTGTATACCACAGAAGTTCCTTTGTGGAATCGCATTTTTCCAAAACCCTTTTATGTAAATTTAGATCAATACTATCGTATTTTGTTTCGGACACCCCAATACCTTTATTATTTTTGGAATGCCTTACGGGTAGTGCTGCCTATTGTCCTCTTGCAAACATCTTTAGCTATCCTTGCAGCCTTTGGGTTTAGTAAATTAAAGTTTTGGGGGTCGGAAACCCTATTCTTTGTCTATATTATTATGATGCTGATGCCCTTTCAAGTGACTTTAGTACCTAACTATATTGTGGTAAGTCAATTAAATCTAATCGATCACTATGCCAGTCTGATTTTACCAGGAGCCTTTGGCACCTTTTCGGTGTTCTTTCTGAAGCAGTTTATGGAAGGAATTGATCAAAGCTTTATAGAAGAAGCACAGCTGCAGGGGGCTAATGATTGTCAGCTCTTATCTTATATTATGGTCCCTATGTGTAAGCCCATTATTGTATCAGCGATGGTTCTTGTATTTATTGATAACTGGAGTATGGTGGAACAACCCCTCATTTTTATTAAGAGTCCTGAAAAGATGCCGTTATCCGTTTATCTTGCCCATTTAGCCAGCAGTAATATTTCTATTGGCTTTGCCTGTAGTGTGCTCTATATGGTATTACCCCTTTTCCTTATGCTCTATGCGCAAGATGATTTGTCTGATGGTTTAAAAATATCTAGCTTAAAATAGGAGGACTGCATGGAAAATTTAAAAACAATGAAACCAAAACTTATAAAGGGAATCCTTCTCTTTTTAGTCCTCATTTTTATTTGCACTGTGCTTTCTAGGAGCATTTATGAGTATCTCCTACCTACTGTTAGTACCACAAAAGTAAAACGAGGAATTGTAGATGTAAAATACTTTGCAGAAGGAAAGATAGGCGTTGACGAGGAAGCCCTTAAAACAAGACAGGCCGTTCTAATGCCAAGTATAGGTGGGCAGGTTGTAGAGGTCTATAAAGCAGAAGGAGAGTTGGTTCAAAAGGGAGAAGCCCTATGCAAAATTCAACAAGCGAATTATGAAGTAGGCCTAAAAAGCAAGGAATTAGACCTAGCAAAGATCACTTTTGAGAAGGAACGCTTAGCAGGAGAAATGGAAGGCCAGGAAGCAGAACAAAAACGTTTATTAGCAGCTTATACGGCCAAGGAAAAAGAACTCGCAGAGATCGATTCTTGTTCTGAAATAATGGACTTGGAGGAAGCTATAAAAAGTCAAGAGGCTCTAGTTCTGACC